>JAGRHX010000015.1 GCA_020444775.1 Gammaproteobacteria bacterium | reverse complement strand
CCGCCATCGACATTGCGCTGTGGGACATCAAGGGCAAGGCGCTGGGACAGCCCCTGTGGAAGCTGCTCGGTGGCCACCGGGACCGTGTGCCGACCTATGCCTCGGGCGCGCTGCGCCGTGGATTGACCGACGAGCAGGCGCAACGCGCCGCACGCACGCTGGTCGAGAAGGGCTTCAAGGAGATGAAGACCCAGATGGCCCTGCCCGGCAACCCCAGCCCCAAAGACGAGGTCCGCCGGGTTCGATTGGTGCGAGAGGCGATCGGTCCGGACATCAAGCTGATGTGTGACATCAATCAGCGCTGGCGCCCCGAGCAAGCCATCGATATCGGCAGCCGGGTAGAGGACGTCGGGCTGTTCTGGCTCGAGGATGTCACCACAGCCGACGATTATCAGGGTCTGGCCCGGGTTACCGCGGCGCTGAAGACACCGATCGCCGGCGGTGAGTACGTCTGGGGTATCGCGCCATTCAGGCAGATGATCGAGGCGCGCTCGGTGGACATCGTGATGGTCGACATCGTCAGGGTCGGCGGCGTCTCACAGTGGATGAAGGTCGCCGGCATGGCCGAGGCCTTCAATCTACCGGTGGTCAGCCACGTGATGCCGGAGATCCTGGTGCATGTGGTGGCCGCCTGCCCCAATGGTCTGACCGTCGAGTACATGCCCTGGATGCTCTGTCTGTACCAGGAGACACCAGCCATCGAGAACGGCGAGCTGGTATTGCCGGATGCGCCGGGGCTCGGGCTGGCCTTCGACGAGAAGGCCCTCACGACGTTCGCCGTCTGACGTACGCCGTCTGATACGCATCGGCACCAGCCCTCGGCCGCCCGTACGCTGCGACCGCAGCTACATTGAGGACGCAACCGATTGGCGCCTTGCTGATTGTTGGGGAAGGCCGAATCGGATAAGCTTCGCCGTTTGAGCTGGCAGGCTCACCAGCGGATGACGACAGGCGGTTCAGCTCGGGCGAGATTCGGGGCTCGGTCGGCCCCATCTGGCGGCCCTATCTGGCGCACAGGTGTTACGCGTCATGGTGATGCTTGCCGCCAGCCACCCGAGCAGGCTCGTGCTGATGCGGCGCCCCCCTATGCGGTTCCCATGCAGAGATATCTTCGATGTTGCGGCGCTCAGGGACCTGATGGACCTCGATACCATCAATACCAGAGTGTCGGGCGGGCTTTGCCTTCGGGAGTGTCGCGGCCCATGAAGACACGACACCAGGAAGGCGAGCTGGACCTGGCCGAATACCGTTGCCAGTGAGTTCCGACACCCACTCATTGAATTCGATCCTGCAGAGCCTGGCGGTCGCGCGTGATGCGGTGCGCGGCACCTGGCACGGCGAGATCGCCGCGCCTGTCGCGCTCGATGCCGACAACGGCGCGGGAGGAATTGCCTTCTGCAACCATGGTGGTGAACGGGCATTCGAGGCGATCAGCCGCTCCAAGGCCAACGTGATCCTGTGCCATCGGTTCGTGGTTGCGCAGATTCGACCTCCCGGGCCGTCAGACCGAGTGCTGATCGCGGTCGACGAGCCACGTCTGGCCTTTTCCCGGCTGGTCAACAGCCTCTGGCCACAGCCGTACGGCGACGTCGAGGCCGTCGAGTCGGACACACACAGCCGGCATGTCCATCGCCACGCACTGGTCAGTCAGTCAGCCTGGCTGGGACCCGGCGTCGTCGTCGATGCCCATGTCCGGATCGGACCCGACTGCAGGCTGGAATCGGGCGTACGATTGCACCGCGGCGTATTGCTCGGTCAACGGGTTCGGGTCGGTGCTAACAGCGTGCTCGGAGATGCTGGATTCGGCTTTGTGCGTGACCACCGTGGCCATCTGGAGTCGTTTCCACAGCGTGCCGGACTGCGAGTGGGTGATGACGTGGACATTGGCGCGAACGTCTGTATCAATCGCGGGGCCTTGACCGACACGGTCATAGGCGAAGGCACCAAGATCGACGACCTCGCCTATATCGCGCACAACGTTGTCATAGGGGCGCATTGTCTCATAATGGCCAGCACCGTCGTCGCAGGAAGTGCCCGCGTCGGCGATTTTGCAGAGATATCGCCAGGTGCCCGGATTCGTGACCATGTCAGCGTCGGACAGCGCGCCCGGGTCGGGTTGGGCGCTGTGGTCGTCAGCGATGTCGAACCCGGCACGATCGTCGCCGGTGTTCCGGCCAAGCCATTCAAGAAGTCCTGATCAACAGACAGTTCGAGGGTTTAAGCAGCATGGATATTCGGGGTACCCGGCAGGTGGTGATTGGTGGAGCGGGACTCATCGGCTCGCACACGGTTGACACGCTGCGCACCGAGGACGTGGGCGAAATCGTCATCTATGACAATTTCGTGCGGGGCACGCCAGAGAACCTGGCCGAGGCACTGAAGGATCCACGCGTGAAGATATTCGAAGCAGGCGGCGATATCTGCCAGACCGACCTGCTCAATGCCGCGCTGAAGGGCGCCGACGGCGTTTTCCATTTCGCCGCGCTGTGGCTATTGCACTGCCATGACTATCCACGCTCCGCCTTCGACGTGAATATCCGCGGGACCTTCAACGTTCTGGAGGCATGTCGCGACCAGGGCGTCAAGCGACTCGTGTATTCCTCTTCCGCATCTGTCTACGGTGATGCGGTGGAGGAACCGATGACCGAAGACCACCCATTCAACAACACCAATTTCTATGGAGCGACGAAGATTGCCGGTGAGGCGATGGCGCGTGCATTTCACCATCGCTATCAGCTACCGCTGGTGGGGCTGAGGTATATGAACGTGTACGGGCCGCGACAGGACTACCAAGGCGCTTACATCGCGGTGATCATGAAGATGCTCGATGCGCTCGACAAAGGCGAGGCGCCCAAGGTGTATGGCGATGGCAGCCAAGCCTACGACTTCGTCCACGTCACTGATTGCGCACGCGCCAATCTGTGCGCGATGCGAGCGGAGACCATCGATCGCTTCTATAACGTAGGCACCGGCAAGCGTACCTCGATCAAGGAGCTTGCTGAGCTCGTACTGAACATTACCGGCTCCAACCAGGCCATCGAATACGTGCCCGGCGGACTCACATTCGTCAAGAACCGCATCGGTTGCCCCAAGCGGGCCAGCGCCGAGATTGGTTTCACGGCGCGCGTCGAGCTCGAAGAGGGATTACGATCCCTTATCGAGTGGCGCAGCGCCCATAAGTCCGAGGTCGAGCGCCGACGCGAGCGCGCGGCTCGATAACCTTCAACGAGATCGTCAGCGCGAACAAACTCAGGGCGAACAAACGATGTGTGGAGTCGTAGGCATTGCAAACCTCGATGGGCGACCTGTCGAGGATTCGACCCTGGTCCGAATGACCACTGCGTTGACCCATCGCGGCCCCGACGGCGAAGGCCGCTGGCATCGTGGACCGGTCGGACTGGGCCATCGCCGACTGGCGATCATCGATCTGTCCGACGGAGCCAGCCAGCCGATGGCCAGCCCCGACGGGCGTTATGTGATCAGCTACAACGGCGAATTGTACAACTACCGCGAGCTGCGCCATGAGCTGGAGCAGCTCGGCCATCGATTCCGCACCCAAAGCGATACAGAAGTCCTGCTGCTGGCCCTGATCGAATGGGGCACCGACGCGTTGCTACGTTTCAACGGCATGTACGCTTTCGCGCTCTGGGACGAGCAGGAGCGCGTTCTGACGCTAGCCCGCGACCGTTTCGGCGTAAAACCGCTCTACTACAGCCGCTGTGGGAACGCCGTGCTATTCGCGTCGGAATGCAAGGCGTTCCTCTCACATCCCGAGTTTCGGGCGAAGGTCGATCTGGAAGCGCTGCTGGAATACTTCACATTCCAGAACTTCTTCACGGACAGGACGCTGTACGAAGGCGTGCATCTGCTGCCGGCCGGCTCGTTCATGCAGATAACCTTCGACACCGCACGCAGTAGAGCGCGGGTACGTGAACCGATTCGTTACTGGGACTATAGCTTCGACGAACCAGAGACACCGAGACGCGACGACGATTATCTGGAGGAGCTGGACCATCTGTTCACCCAGGCGGTATCACGTCAGCTGGTCAGCGATGTGGATGTCGGCTCCTATCTCTCCGGCGGCATGGACTCGGGCTCGATTACGGCGGTTGCTGCCAATCGCCTGCCGTACATGCGCACCTTCACTTGTGGCTTCGATCTGCGGTCGGCATCCGGCGTGGAGCTCAACTTCGACGAGCGCGCCGAGGCCGAGCACATGTCCTACCTGTTTAGGACCGAGCACTACGAGATGGTGCTGAAGTCAGGAGACATGGAGCGAGTGCTGCCCCGACTCGCCTGGCATCTGGAAGAGCCTCGCGTCGGCCAGAGCTACCCGAACTTCTACGTGGCTCAGCTGGCAAGCAAGTTCGTCAAGGTGGTTCTGGCCGGGACAGGCGGTGACGAGCTGTTCGGGGGCTACCCATGGCGCTATTACCGTGCCGTGGTCAACAACGACTTCGAGCACTATATAGACAAGTATTATCACTACTGGCAGCGGCTCATTCCCAACCGCGATATCAAGCGCGTATTCACACCGGTCTGGGACTCAGTCAAGCATGTTTGGACCCGAGACATCTTCAGGGATGTATTCAGTCATCATGCTTCCCGTCTCACTCGCCCCGAGGACTACGTCAACCATTCGCTGTACATGGAGGCCAAGACCTTCCTGCACGGGCTGCTGGTCGTCGAGGACAAGCTTTCAATGGCACATTCTCTCGAGACCCGGGTGCCGTTTCTCGACAATGATCTGGTCGACTTCGCAATGAAGGTACCGACCCGACTGAAGCTCGGCAAGCTCAGTGAGATCGTCAAGCTCAACGAGAACGAGCCCGGCGAGAAGACCGCCCGATATTTCCAGAAAACGAGTGACGGGAAGCTGCTGTTGCGGCAGATGATGGAGCGTCACGTACCCAAGGAGGTGGTCGAGCGTGAGAAGCAAGGCTTCTCCGCACCGGATGCCAGCTGGTTCAAAGGTGAGAGTATCGAGTACGTCAAGCGCGTGCTGTTCAGCGGTGACACCTGGCTGTACGAACTGCTGGACGAGTCCAGCATCAAAGCCATGATCAACGAACATCTTCATGGTCAGGTCAACCGTCGCCTGCTCATCTGGTCCCTTCTCAATGTAGAGCAATCGCTGCGTGCATTCGATGCCCGCCCGCAGGCCATGACGCCACAGCATGAGGACGCGGCAGTCTAGGTGACCTTTACACGTTGGCAGCCGTGTGCCGCAGCTGGTGCGAATGCGGGCACGAGTGTGTATTCACGATGACGAGTCCTCGATAGAAGAGCGAACGAGCAGATGGAGACTTGGAAGGAATCGGCCAAGCGGTTCTTCGATGAACGTGCCGAGCTGATTGACGGGTTGCCGAGCTGGGAAGCGCTCTGTTATGTCAGCGGACGAGACCCGAGGTTCTGGGCCAACACCCCGGCCTACCAGGATCTGGTGGACAGCATCATCCGCATGCTCGGTGCCACAAAGGACCACGAGCTACTGGAGCTCGGCTGCGCCGCAGGTTTCATCGCGCGCGGAATCGCGCCCCGAGTTGGCAGGTATGTAGGCGTCGACATCGCCATGGAGCCACTCAAGGTGGCGCGAAGGCTGCGTCTGGCCAATGCCGAGTTTCGGCTTGGCGACGGCATGGAGTTGCCGTTCCCAGAAGGCACAATCGACCATGCGTTCAGCTACGACGTGATCACCAATCTGCCGAGCTTCGAAGCGGCGGCGGATCTGGTCAGGCAGATGTTCAAGGTCGTCAAGCCAGGTGGTCGGGTGCTGGTGGGTTCGGTGCCCGACGCGGCACAGGAAGAAGCCTTCGTTCAAGAGGTGCAACGGGTTCAGGCGAGCCTGTCGACCCAAGCCACCACCGGTCCCGAGCCCGTGGCCGGACCTCTGCTTCGGTTTCGCCGTTGGCTGCGCAAGCGCGATGATGCACCGCCGCCTGCGATAACGTGCTATTACTTCGAACGTGAGGATTTTGCCCACCTCGGCAGGTCGCTTGGGGCCACGACGGAGTTCCTGACGTTGCCGGACAGCTGGGTATACGCACCGTTTCGCTTCAACGTCGTCTTTCACAAGCCGGTCGCGTGAAGCTCGCAAGTCACTCGGAAATCTCCGCCGCTCGTTGGGACGCTTGCTACGAGCGTTCGCGGCAGGCCTGGTTGTTCCATAGCCACGCCTGGGTCACCCTGGAGCACAAGCACGGGGCGAAGGAACAGCACAGCTTCGGCATTGTAGATGCGGACGGAGAGGTGCTCGCGATAGTCCCGCTGTACGTATATGAGCTTGGCCTGGGCTTCTTCACTGAACGCGTGCTCGCATCCGGTTTGCGAGTCGCCGGGATCGCGATTCGTGATGACGTCGTTGATGCCGCTCGGACCGCCGTGCAGCGCCGGATCATGCAGGAGATCTTGCGCATTGCAGATGCGCGTGACTGCGACAGGATCCAACTGGGGATGCATACCCTCGCGCCAGCTTGTCTCGACAAGTCGGGTCCGCCGGTACCTTTCTGGTTGCGCGAGCATGGCTTCGAGCCCGGTATCCAGATGGGCCCCAACGGCATGGCGCCCGCGCCCGGCATGTCGACTCATGCGCTGGACCAGGTCGTCGAGCTCGACAGCGATCTGCAAGCCCTGGAAGCACGTTTTGACCCTGCCTGCCGTCGCGCACTGCGCAAGGCACGTCGAGCCGCCCTGACTGGGGAAACAGCGGCCGGACGAGCCGGCGTGGAGAGATACTACGCGCTGGCGACGAAGTCCGCGGCTCGCACTGGCGAGAGTCTGGCGCCTCTTGCATACTTCGCCGATCTGGTCGATACGTTCGCGCCAGTCGACAAGCTACACTTGATATTTACCCGCTTCGATGACGCTGATGCGGCAGCTCTCATCTTGCTCGTGGACAAGGGTAGCGCGTCATTCCTGGCGGGTGTCTCGGATCCCGAGATGCTGGGGTATCGAGTCAATGATTTCTTGCATTACAGTGCGATTGAGCTGGCAAAATCGCTCGGCGCGCAACGCTACCGCCTCGGACCGATATTTCCCACCCTGCCCTTGGACTGGCCGGTATCCAGGGTTTCCCGCTTCAAGAAGAAGTTCGCTGGACACAGCCTTCCAGTGGTGCAGGGGTCATTCTTTCGTCATCCAGAGCGTTATCTGGAGGTGGGCGAGCAGATACTGAGGCTCAATTGCCATGCCGGTGACGACGCGCGCAACGCGCAACCGGAGCCACCGGACCTCACGTCAGCATCTGAGACAACCGTCCCTCGACCTGCACCGGCAATGAAGAGGTCGACACTGAAGAGAATGCTGCGCCTGGGCCTCGGTTCCCATGAATGATGACGTCCAGCGACGCGCCTCTCAGATCCCGTTCGAGATCGATGTGGACTGCAGACCCGGTGCACGGAACACGACAATCCAGCCAGCTGCCCTGACGGAGCTGGCGGAGCATCTGCTACGCTGCGTCGGATTCGAAACGTCCGAGTCCGCGCACGTGGGAACGCTCCATTGGCTGCTCAATCCCGACGCTGAGGACGCGGATGCAGTGCAGGTTGCGGCCGAAAGCCCAGCCGTGTTCGTGGCCATTCAGCCTGCACCGGGCTTTCTGTCACGCCTTGGACTACCAAGTCAGGTGTATTCCGGCGCGGCAGGCACCGACCTCGATAGCCCTGAGCCCGAACCGTCTCTCAACAGCGTCCGGACCTTGCACGATTATCATGGCTACGCCGCGTCGGCCGCCACTCGTCTGCTCCAGGACAGTCAGGGGAACCCGGTCTGGTATCGGGCCCGACTGCAGCAGAGCCAGATACTGGTCTTGGGGACGGACCCGCTCGCGGATGCATTGCGTTTCCGGCAGGGTGATCCGCAACGTGCGGGATGCGTGCCCGCGGAACAGTGGGGCTTCAGCTTCGAGCGGCCGGTTCATCTGTACACGCATCAGGTCGAGGGTCTGGCTCACCACCAACGGCCCGCGGATGACTGGACGGCGCTGCTTGGCCGCTCGCTGGTCGAGCTGGGCGCCATGACCCGCGTGGGCTTGCTGCCCGATGACGCGCCCGGCGCGGTGATCATTACCGGCGATGACGATCAGGCCTATCTGGAGAAGTATGCCCGCCAGGCCCAGGTCCTGGCCGATCTGCGCCTCACCTGGTTCATGCATCCGCAGACCCGGCATACCCGCGCGACCCTGCGTGACCTGCGGCAGTGGGTCGATTTCGACCTGGGGATCCATCCAGATGCTTGTGATGCGCCGGAGCGCTATGCCGAGTTGTTTCGACTGCAAATGCACTGGTTCAGGAAGCAGTTTGGACGTGAGCCGTCTTCCGTACGTAATCACGGCTATCTGAATCAGGGTTATTGGGGACATCATGGTCCCTGGGAAGCCGAGAAGGTCAGGTTCAGCAGCAATGTCCCAGGTGTGGATGGTCGCGTCCTGAACGGCTCGTTGCTACCGGCTCGCTTGTATCTGGACGGCCGACTCACCGAGCATTGGACGGTTCTGACCGCCATTGGTGATGGTATCGTTGGAGCCTTGGGTCGCACGGACGCTGACGGCGCACGGGCAGTGCTCGACCTTGCCGATGCCATCCGTGCTCGCCGGCTGCCGGGCATCGTTGTCGCCAATCTTCACCCGCAGAACGTAGAGGAGACTCTACAAATGCACGGTGCGATGCGTGAACTGGTGCATTCCGGCTTCACGCCTTGGACGATGGCAGATTGCCTGAATTGGTTCGTTCGCAGGGAAACCCATTCGGCACGAAGACGTGCCCGATTCTCCACGCTTCGACAGTTCGCCGTCGACCTGCGACGAGCGCTAGGTTTCTGAACCGGATTACCATGTCATCTGACATCAAGCATACAGACTCGCCGGAGCGTGTGGCATCCGCTGCGCGTCCCACATCCCGTCGGTCACCGGCCTTGGTGAACTTTGGCGATTCGCTTTATATGTTCGGCGGTGTGGGTGCACACACATTGAGCGAGTCATATCTGGACGTCACTGACGAGCTCTGGCGACTGGACATCGACAGCCTGGACTGGAGCCTCATCGAGCACGACGTCATCTGGCCGGAGCGGCGCAGATGCGCTGGATGGGTAAGCACCACTGAAGCACTGCTGCTGTGGGGCGGTTCGGGGGTAGAGTCGGCTGGGAACGGACGGCTGCGACACAACTTCATCGACGATCTCTGGAGCTACGAGCCGGTCGCTGAGCGCTGGAATTGTATTGAACCCAAATTATCGTCGAGCCGAGCGCAGCATTCGCCGCCGCTACGCCCGCCCGCGCGCTACACGCCCGTGATGGCGGCCGTGCCGAATCGACTTTATCTGTACGGCGGCTATACCGAGGATGCACTGGGCAAGCGAAAGATGTCCGATCTCTGGATCCGCGAGAACTCGCAGTGGCGCGAGGTTCCCGCACCTCCGTCCAAGGACTACGGCAGTCAAGGGCACTGGCCAGCCGACCGCTATGGCTGCATGACCGCGCAGGACGACGACGGGTTCTATGTCTGCGGTGGCTTCAGCGACGACGGAGACCATATCGATGCCTGGCGATTCGACTTCAGGGACGAGCGCTGGGCGTTGCTCGCTCCCGATCAAAAAGGTCTGGACGTGCCAGCGCCTCGCTACTGTGCCGCAATGGTCAGAGTGCCAGATGGCCTGGTGATGTTCGGTGGACGCTCACGCATCCCGCCCGTATCGAACTTCAGCGACCTGTGGATGCTCGAGTTCGCAAGCGGCCGCTGGCGGCCCATCCACGGCGACAGCCCGCATATCTACGATGGCAGCACCGAACGACCAGGCTTTCACGCGAAGTCAGGCGTAGCGCGACGTGATGACCACATGTACCTGTGGGGTGGAGAAGGCCTGCATGGACACGTGAGCGATCTGTGGCGACTGGACCTTCGGGACTTCTCGTGGCGCTGCCTGCAGGGGCAGCGAGACGACGATCCGGTCCTCTGGTAGCGAATCGATGGCGGGTGAGTTCGAGCAAGCCCTGGTTGCGTCCAACAGCCTCTATCGCGCACCGCGCGGTTGCCTCCGGAACCGGCTGCGGTTCGAACGCTGGGTGGCGGAGCTCGCCTTGCGTCTGCGACCGGACCACCGGGCACGCGCCCTGCACACGCTGCGTGCAAGCTCGGTGTCAGCCTGGAAGAGCTGGGACCATGAACCGTGGCGACATCCCTGGCTCACCGCGGAGAACCTGCGAGCGGCACGCAACTATAGCGAGCAGGTGTGGGCGCTGGCAGCGGAAATCAGCGGACGCGATGCCACACCGCATCGCTTCGCGTTCGTTGGCAACCTGGCCAATTACCTCTATGTGCGAGCCGCAGCGCTTCGGCGTCAAGGCGTGGATGTGGACATCTATATCCACCCACACGACAGATTCGTGATGAGTCAACCCGCCTGGGAGGAAAGCGACCGGGAACTGCCGCTCGATGAGATGGATTTCGACCGACTGACCGAGCACGGCTTCAAGCTGTCACCGGTCGAGGGTACCTATTCACCCGACACCTGCACCGATTTCGGCAGCATGATCCAGTCGCTGATGAACGAGCGCAAGCCTGGCTGGCCCGAACGCTTTCAATTCGCGCGCCGTGCCGATGTGTTCCGCTTCTCCGATTACTTCTGCTACGAGCCATTGCTACGCGAGCTGGGTCGATATGATGCTTTGCTCTCCGCACAGGTTCCCTATCTTGCCTATCTGGCCAACAGACCGTACCTGACCGCCCACACTGGGGGTGAGATCTGGGTCGAGTGCTCTCGGGGCGATCTGCTCGGACATATCCAACGGCGCGCATTCGCCTGCTCCAACGCGATACTTGCTTCCAATCCCTGGACCTATGCGCACGCGCGACGCTACGGGTTCCGGAACGTCGTATACGTCCCCTTCTTCCTCGACGAGGAGCGCTATAGCCCGGGTGAGGGCAAGGCCAGACCTGACTGGGAGGCTCGTACCGGCGGCGATTTCTTCGTCCTCTCCACGGCCCGCATGGATTTCGAGGACAAAGGCTCGCTGGTCGGCCTGGAGGGTTTCGCCCGATTCGCCAACCGCTTTCCCGGGGCTCGTCTCGTCCTGCTCGGATGGGGACGAGACCTTCGGCCGGTGCAGACCTGGTTGGGCGAGCAGGGTCTGGGTGACCGCGTGCTGGTGGTCCGGCCGGCGGCCAAACGGCGCCTGATCGACTACCTACGCGCCTCCGACTGCCTGCTCGAGCAGTTTCGTATCGGCTACTTCGGGGCCAGCGCGCTCGAAGCGATGGCCTGCGGTCTGCCTGTGGTGATGCGACTCGAGGGCGAACAATACCAGGCACTTTGCGAGACCGGCGCGCCGCCGGTCCTTAACGCCGCCAGCGCCGAAGAGGTGGCCACCGCGCTGACCACGCTGGCCAGCAGTCGCGAGACCCGGGAAGCCGCGAGCCGCGAGCACCGACGCTGGTTCCAGATCAATCACGGTTCCGGCAAGTGGGCGCCGGTTTGCAGGGATCTCCTGATTGCGACCGCGCGCGGACACGTCTTCAGCCACGGCCGGTCGCCATTGGCGAACCCAATCAGCAAGGTTGAAAGGGAGTATCATGCCCAGGCATTGAGCTCGGCGCCGGAGTTTCCGGGTCAGTCGGCTGACGACTGAGCGACAAGCGGAGCAGGAACACACCGAATGTCATCGTCGCTGCATATCGAGCGCCTCGATCCCGCCACTTGTCCCGAGTATGACGCCTTCGTACAGAGCTGCGAGGCCGGTACGATCTACGCCAGCCGGGCCTTCGCGCAATTCCTCGCTGCGACGGCCGGTGGTACGCCGGACTGTCTCATCGCTCGTAAGGCAGATTCGATCGTCGGTGTCCTACCGTTCTGCACCGGTACCGTTCCCGATAGGGGCCTCGTGCTGAACAGCCTGCCGTGGTTCGGATCCCACGGCGGTTGTGTACTGCAAGACCCGAGTGACGACGCTGCTCGTCACGCCCTGCTCGAGGCCTGGCATGAGAGGGCTTTGGCGCCTGACGTTCTGTCCGCGACGATGGTGTTGACCGCAAGCGAAGAAGCATTTCGAGCTCGCTATGTGGCGCATACAGGCGCGCGGCTGGGCGACACGCGCATCGGTCAGGTGACGACGATGCCGGCTACTGAGGAGGATCAACCGGGCGCGTTGCTCGCGCATCTCTCGCAGAAGACGCGAAACCTGGTTCGCAAGTCCTTGAAGCAAGGCTTCGTCGAGGAACTGAGATCGGACGATGAGGCCTGGTGCTTCTTGTATCAGACCCATCGGGAGAACATGAGCGCGCTCGGTGGCAGGTCCAAGCCCTGGCCACATTTCGAAGCCCTCAGACGCTGCTTCGGACCATCCGGGCTGCGTCTGTCGCTGGCACGCTGTGAAGGCACGCCGGCGGCCGCCCTTCTGCTGCTGCTGTGGCGGGATACGGTAGAGTACATCACGCCGGTCGTTCGTCAGGAGTATCGCTCGCGGCAGGCGCTGTCGTTCTTGATCTATCGGGCGATGCTCGAGACCTCGGCGCAGGGGTACCGGAACTGGAACTGGGGAGGCACCTGGCAGACCCAGACCTCCCTGCTGCATTTCAAGGCAGGCTGGGGCGCCGAGTCACGGCCATACAGCTATCTGGTGTCGGGTAGCTGGTCGGACCACGCCCCTGACCCGAACGAGGTCGACCGGGCACTCCAGGCCTTGCCCTACTACTACTGCTATCCGAGTCACTGGTTGAAGCAGTCATGCTGAGCGACCCGCACGACGCAGGGCAACGCCTGCCCGAATACGCCAAGGATGCGGACTCGGAGCACTTGCTGCTGCAGGTGAATCAGGCCTGCCAGGCGCTGCCACTTGCCTGGCATGTGCCCGCCGAGATAGCCGAGTTACCGCTGATCTACGTGGTCGGCGCACCACGCTCGGGCACGACCCTGCTTGCCCAGGTGCTCATACACGCTCTGCGGCTGGGCTATATCGACAACATCGTCGCGCGCTTCTACCTTCGCCCCCTGGTCGGCGTGGTCCTGTCACGAGCGGTGCTCGGCGCCGATGCCGTGGCCCAGACCGCGTTCGACTCGCGGCACGGCGTGACCCGCGAGCCGGCCGGTCATCACGAGTTCGGCTACTTCTGGCGACACTGGTTGAAGCTGGATGCTCAGCCGACGCACCGACTGGACACCGTCGCTCGAGAACATATCGATGTACGCGCACTCGGCGACACGCTCCGACACGAGCTGCTCGGCGGCTTTGGGCTTCCAGTGCTGTTCAAGAACGTCATCTGCGGACTGAACGCCCAGCTGCTGGCGCACGCTCATCCGAATGCGCTGTTCATCAACATCGTCAGGGAGGCCGGCCCGGCCTGTCGCTCGATACTGGCGGCTCGCAAGGCCCGCTATGGTCGCTTCGATAGCTGGTGGTCAGTGAAGCCGTCCAATTTCCCGGAGATCGAGCACGAAACCGATCCCGCGGTATCGGTGGTGCGTCAATACCTGGGCACGCTAGGCGACCTCGACGAGGAGCTCTCGGGCCTGGAGACGCGCCGTCTGGATGTATCATACGAGCAGCTGATACGGTCTCCACAGCGTGTTATCGAGCTCGTCAGAGAGAGACTCGGCGAGCTGGGGCACCTGCCTGCTCTGCGTCGCGAACCGCTACCGGATCTGCATATGGCGAGCGGCGCCTTGCTGCCACCAGCCCTGTGCACGAGCGTGGACAGGGCGTTGGCAGAGCACGCGGACCGTTCGGCTGGGCCCCGGACGAACGAGCCGGCGTTCGACCCAAACAGCTAGGATCAAAGCAGCATGCAGCTAACCTTTCCCGCGTTCGGGGACGAAGAGATCGAGTACCTACGGCGGTGCCTGGCGAGCGGCTGGGTAACGCAGGGACCGTATGTAGACGAGTTCGAGAAAAGCTTCGCCGAGCGGCATGCAAGCAGGCACGCGCTGGCAACCACATCTTGCACGGCGGCCCTGCATCTGGCCGCGGCAGCGCTCGAGCTCGGGCCCGGCGACGAGGTGATAGTGCCCGCTTTCACCTGGGTCACCTCGGCCCACTGTGCGCGATACATGGGTGCCGAAGTACGCTTCGTCGATATCGATCCGAGGACCTTCAACCTCGATCCAGCGAAACTGCTGGACGCGATCAGCGAACGAACCCGGGCCGTGGTCGTCGTGCACCTGTTTGGTCTGGCTGCCGACATGGAACCGATACTGAAGATCACCCAACCCCGTGGAATAGCCGTGATCGAGGATGCCGCTTGCGCAATCGGCACCAGCTACCGCGGTCGACCCGTGGGCACATTGGGCGACCTGGGCTGTTTCTCCTTTCACCCGCGCAAGGTCGTCACCACCGGTGAGGGAGGCATGGTCAGCACCGGAGACGACGAGCTGGCCAGACGCGTTCGGGCCCTGCGCAATCACGGTGCGACCGGTCCAGAGCCGGAAGAGGTCGAACCACATGGTCCCTGGACGATGGCACGCTTCGAGGTACTCGGCTTCAATCTGCGTATGTCCGACATTCAGGCAGCAGTTGGTGTCGCACAGCTGCAGCGCCTCGATGGCCTGCTCGCCGAGCGACATGCCGCGGCGCTGCGCTACCACGAGCTGCTGGCCTCGCTACCAGACCTCGAGTCGCCGATAGAGGGTACGGACGGCGCTGGACATACCTACCAGTCGTACGTGATCCGACTCACCGAGGGCGGGCGCCTGCGTCGCAATCGAATCATGGCTCATCTTGCCGAGCGTTCGATCCAGACGCGGCCGGGAACACACGCCGTGCATTGCCTTGGCTACTACCGCGAACGCTATGGTCTGTCCGCCGAAGACTTCCCTTTTGCACGGGATGCCGAGGATACGACGATCACGTTGCCGCTGTTCCCGGGCATAGGCGAGTCCGACCAGCAGCAGGTGGTGGAAGCACTTCATACGGCCCTGAGCAGAGTGAACTAGATGACCGCGAGCAAGGGCAGGCCCGTCGAACCGCAAGCGACCGCCAGCTCGAGTCCCGGCGCATGGTCGGCCGCGCATGATTCGCCGCAAGGATCCTCGAGCGTAGAGGACGCAGCGCTCGTCGACCCCGCGGAATGGTTGACCCGATTTCAGCAGGCAAAAGGCCGGCCCCTGCGAGTCCTGCATGTCGGAAACATCGCGAACAACGCCTTTCTCAATGCCAAGCTACAAAGACGCGCGGGCGTAGACGCGTGGGTTCTGGCATTCGACTACTACCACGCGCTGGCAACGCCGGAGTGGGAGGAGGTCGATATCCGACACGGCTTCGGCGACGAGTATCTGCCGCGCTTCTCAGCGAGGGATACGTTGGACTGGCAGCGCCCGCGCTGGTTCGTGCAGGGACCGGTCGCGCCCTGCGCGGACTATATGGACGCCGTATTCGACGATCGCCGGATCAAGGCCGGCGCGCTCTGGCGTTTCCTGCCCATCGCCATCCGCCTCCAGCGCTCCGCCGCGTGCGCGAAGCTGCGGGCCCGTCTGGCGGCCGTCTGCTACCAACTCCGGGTCACCCGTCACCGCCTGCTGTCGCTGGTCGCGAAGCTGAAATGGATGGGGTTCCGCCTGCTCCATGCCATCAAGACGACCCTGTTCGGCACGGCGAGTCGCCTGAAGGCCACAATCATGGCACCGGCGGGTCGCAGCCAACGTCCAGCCGGCCAGCCAGGATCATCGACAAGTGAATCGACATCGGTGGCATCGTCCGTTGCGTCGCCGGGGCCATCGGCAGACTCAACCCCGGACGCAGCTGCCCCCGCCTGTGCGAGCCCAGCGGAATCGCGGACAGAACTGATACGTCGATTCGCCGAGGTGTTCCCGCAACGCAGCGACCGTTTGACCGGCGAGGACATGGCTCCATACGCCGCCAACCTGCCGCTGTGGCAACGCATATGCGCCCACTTCGACATCGTGCAGGGCTACGGCACCGAGCCGGTCTGGTTGCTGCTCAGCGGGACACGGCCATACGTCGCTTTCGAGCACGGCACACTCCGCGACTTCACGGCAGGCGACTCTGCACTACACAGGCTGACCTCACTGGCCTACCGGTTGGCGGACCATACCTTCATCACCAATGGCGACTGCCAGCCAATCGCGGCGCAACTGGGTATACGCAAGTGCTCGCCGATGATTCACCCTGTAGACGTCGATCAGCATCGTCACATCGACGATGGCGCGGTCGCGGCACTGGCGCGTGAGTATGCTGGCGAGCTGCTGCTCTTCTGTCCGCTACGTCATGACTGGGCGGTGAAGGGAACGCATATCCACCTCCAGGCCCTGCCGCTGATCAAACGCTGGTTTGGCGAGCATGTGGTGCTGGTGGTCACCAACTGGGGACGCGATGTGCAGCGCAGTCGCGAGTTGGTCCGGGAGTTGGATTGTGAGGACAACGTCAGATGGGTCCCGCCACTGTGTAGGATTCAACTCATCCATCACCTGCACGCCGCCGACGTTGTCCTGGACCAGATCGCGCTGCCCCACTTCGGCGCGACTGCGCCACAGGCCCTTGCCGCCGGCACACCGGTCGTGATGAGCTACCAGCCGAGCAGCACGCAGTGGATCGTCGCACACCCCGCGCCGATTCTGCCCGCATTCAATCCCGAAGAAGTCGCCGAGGCAGTACGTACCGCCATGCAGCCGCAGTGGCGGGACAAGTTCGAGCGGGATGCACGATCATGGGTCGACAATTGTCATCACCATGACCGGAGCGTGCGCGAGCATCTACAAGTCTACCGAAAACTGATTGGAGAGCCGCAATGAGCGGAGACGATACTATTCTCAGGCAGCGTTATGAGAGCATTGCGCTCAGCAAGGATGACAAGACCACCGCGTCGGACTATCTGTTGAGGGAGCTCGAGATCGATCTGGGTCTGGAGTACATGCGGGACGGCGACACCGTCCTCGACGTCGGCTGCGGTCTCGGTTACGCGTTGCGTTGCTATGCCACTCGCCGGCGGATTACCGCGCATGGTCTGGACTATGCCGAGAACATGGTCAACATGGCTCGCGAGCGGCTCGCGGAATCCGACCTCGAGGTGAGCATCGATTTCCGCCAGGGCTCGGTGGCCGAGCTGCCCTATGACGATGCGCAGTTCGATGTCATCACCAGCCATCGTTGCCTGATGGCGCTGCTGGACTGGGATTTGCAGAAGA
This sequence comes from Gammaproteobacteria bacterium, assembly GCA_020444775.1. The sequence continues at coordinate 7,679 of JAGRHX010000015.1, read as the reverse complement.
CCGCGCTGACCGATCTGCATCGGGTGCTCAAGCCGGGCGGCATCCTGGTCCTGATGGAAGGCACCTTCGACGGTCTGGATCGCCTCAACTACTACCGGCGCATGTTCGGACTTGGCGAAATCGACGCCTCCGGGAAGGACAGATTGCTGACGCTGAAATTCCATGAATCGCAACTGCTCGAGTACGTCGACCCCATGTACGAGCTGGTGCGGGTGCAGCGCTTCGGCATGTACTACTTCCTGACCCGTATCATCCAGCCACTACTCGCCGCACCGGAGCCGCCTCGCTACGATCACCCCCTCAACGAGGTCGCTCGAGAGATTGCCAAACGCATCCCCGACTTCGAGGGCATCGGTCATCTGGTCGGTTACATCCTGAAGAAGCGCCAATGATCTGCATCAGTTTCGACACCGACCACATGGATGAGGCGCGGATGCAGGAGTTTCTCGAAGCCGTCGAGATCCCGGGAACCGCGACCTTTTTCTGCACCCAGGACTACCCGTGCCTGTCCGCCACCGGCCACGAGCTCGGCCCGCACCCTTTCCTGGGCGAAGCCCAGGCATGGGGTGCCGAGCTCGAGCAGAAACGTCAGATGCTGCCAGAGGCACAGGGCTGGCGATCTCATTCCTGTGTTTTCAGCCACATGCTCGCCGAGCAGGTCGCGAGCATGGGGTATCGCTGGGTCAGCACCCACGACGATTTCGGGCGCGCCGATGTGCGTCCGCACAGACACTGCTGGGGTGTCTGGCAGATGCCCATCTTCTACATGGACAATCTCGACTTCTCGCAGTCGCGATTCTGGGCTGGTATGGAGCACAAACCGTTCTCCAGGCAGATCATCGACACGGCAGTAAGTGGTGCCGGCGTCTATGTGTTCGACTTCCATCCGATACATCTGCTCATGAACTGCGGCTCGGCGGACTGGTACTTCAAGCAACGGGATCCGTTCCTCAACGGAGCGCCGCTCGAGCACATACGGTCTCCGCAACCTGGCGTCCATGACTTCTTCGTCGAACTGTGTGAAACGATGAAGCGCGAGGGCATACGCTCCATGGGCATGACTGAGGCATTGGATGGATACTGCGACGAGCACGCTCGCGAACAGGAGGGGAAGTTGCGAGGTGACTGAGATCGAGTCGCCCAGGATAGCCGACACCAACGAGACAACTGGCGCCACCCTTGAAGAAGCGGCCGATCCATTCATCTGGTTGAAGTCGTTCGAGTCCCGGGTCGGCAGACCGCTGCGCGTGCTGCATATCGGCAACATTGCCAACAACGCGTATCTGAATGCCAGATACCTCAACGAAAATGGTATCGACTGCGACGTGCTTTGCCAGGACTATTACCACATCATGGGCTGCCCCGAGTGGGAGGAGGCGGACCTCGTTGGTGATCCTGGAAATCAGTTCCGACCTGACTGGACCCGTGTCGAACTGAACGGCTATGAGCGTCCGCGGTGGTTTGCGCAGGGGCCAACCAGGCTTGCGATCGACTACCTGTGCGCGCGTAGGAGCGGTCAGGCGCACCGCGCTCAGCGACTTTGGGAGATACTCGGTGTTGTCAACGGGACCCGGCCAAAAGCGGGACCAACCGCTCGCGGAGTCAGCTCGTATCGGCTCCGTGCGTTGATCCAACGCCTGGTCCTGGCCGCCACCACGCGGGAGAAGGTGCAAAGGCATCTGCGCCGTCTGCTCGGCGGCCCGGCCCGGCCCACGGCACTGACCCGAGCCCTGGTGACGGCAGGTGGTCATGCCGCGGATTCGCTGATGGCGATCACACAGCTGTTCAGGCAGGAACGACACGACGACCGTCGGCTTGCCGACTCGCTGATACGCAGATTTCGTGATCGATTCCCGAAACGAGCTGACGCTCTCACTCGGGAAGACGTGTACCCCTATCTGCTGTTTCGTCGTGCCTGGTCGACACTGTTCCAACACTACGACATAGTCCAGGCCTACGCCGTAGACCCGATCTACGCGCTCGTGGGTGGCGCCCGCGTCCGCTGCGCATTCGAGCACGGCACACTGAGGGATTTCACCCAGGCCGACAACCCACTACATCGGATGACTGCCCTCGCCTATCGGGAGAGTGGTCACGTGTTCATTACCAACGGCGATTGTCGGGAATACGCGGAGCGGCTCGGCGTGCAACGATTCACACCGATGATTCATCCCATCCAGATTCCAGACGTCTGCGCAGATGGATTCGATGAGCAATTACGACAATCCCTGAACACGGAGATAGTGTTGTTCTGCCCGCTGCGTCATGACTGGGAGGCCAAGGGCACGGATGTCCATCTACGCGCCATGCCCGCAATCCTGAAGGCCGTGTCTCGGCGCACGGTTCTGGTCCTGACCGAATGGGGGCAGGATCTGAACCGCAGCCGCGATCTCGTCGAGAAGCTGGGTATCGGCCACGCAGTGGCCTGGCAGAAGCCGATGAGCCGGCAGGCGCTGATGCGCTGGATGAAGGCCTGCGACGTGGTCCTGGATCAGATGACACTGCCGCATTTTGGCGCCACGGCGCCACAGGCGCTGGCCGCCGGCACGCCGGTAGTGATGTCGTTCCGCAGCGAGAGCACGGCATGGATAGTCCGTGAGCCGCCACCCATAATCCCGGCATTCGATGAAGCCGGCGTAGCCGAAGCGGTCATCCGATCGCTCGAGCCAGGCTTCAGACACGAGTATCGACGGCGCGCCATCGACTGGGTCACCACACACCATCATCCGAGTCGCCTCGTCCGAGACCATCTACATGCATACCGGCAATTGCTCGATGCCGTACCGGGGCCCATGACAGCGACAGAGGCGCACGTCCGATGAGGATGCTCTTGATCGGCAGCAATGGATACGTCGCCCGAGCGCTCAGCGCCCGGCTGCAGGCAGAAGGCGTCGATGTGATCGGTTTGAGCTCACAGTCCGAGGGCGGTCTGGATCCCGTCAGCGGACGACCACGCGCGGACTTCAAGATTCCGAGTGGGGTGGAGAGCGTCATCTATCTCGCACAGTCTCCCTATTATCACCAGCTACCCGAACGTATCGGACACGTAGTCGCGGTCAATGTCTGCGCGCCGCTGGAAATTGCAGAGAAGGCCAGAAGCGCAGGCGTACGACGCTTCGTTCATCTATCCAGCGGCGCCGTGTACAAGCCCAGCTTCGCACCGCTGGACGAGCGTAGCCAGGTCCGTCGCGATGCGCTCTATCCCTTGACGAAACTGCACGCTGAGGAAGCGCTGAGAGCCTTCAGTGGCTATATGGAGATCAATGTCCTTCGTCTGTTCGCAATCTATGGCCCGGAACAGAAGGACAAGCTGGTCCCGAAGCTGGCCGATACCATCGCCGCAGGTAGAACCGTGACCCTTGCGCCCCGCAACGCCGATGGCAACACAGACGCCGATGACGGCGGTCTACGCCTTTCGTTATGCTACGTCGACGATGCGGCCCGAATCATTGCCCACGTCGGCGCTCATGGAGGTCCCGAGCTGCTCAACGTTGCCGGCCCGCAGGCCTTGAGCATTCGCGAACTGGCCATCGCCATCGGCCGTGAGCTCGGCACCGAGCCGCTGTTCGTACGTACAGAGCAACCGCGCGACGGAGATCTGATCGCCGACATCACCTGCCTGCGCGAGGCCTGTAATCCGCATTTCACGAGCTTCAGTGAAGGTATCGATTACACACTTGAATCGGCTCGCTCGGCCAGCGGCTGACATCGACCTGGCTCGACCGGACGAGGCGGGGGAACCCGCCGGCCGAGAAGAGCGCCTACGGGGCCATTCTAGAATGCGCGTTGCTCTGGTAATGATAGGGATTGCCGATCTGGGTGCCGGCGGAGGCGCCGAGCGCTTTTTCGCTGATCTCTACGACCATTACCGCAATGACCCGAACAGGCGTCACGACCTGAGCTTCGTCACCGATCCGGTCTCGCTACGCCGATTGAGGAATGTCGGCCGTCTTCAGTCTGACGACGGGGTGCACGTGGTCGGGCCAGACACGGTATCCAGATGGTCCCTGCCCCGGCTCCTCGAGCTTTCCAGGCTCTGCCAGCGACCGACATTCGATATCGTTCACATCACGCTCCCAGCTCCGGTCTACCTGCCCGTATTGTGGTGGCTGCAACGCCAGCCGTTGGACCGCAGACCCAAGCTGTCAATCACCGTGACGGACTGCACGGTAGCCCACGACTATCCGAGCGCAAGCCCCATGTCGGGCTATGGAGCCAGTAAGGTCTACTGGCTGTATCGACTGTATTTCGACACGGTCCGGCTCGACGGCGTATACACCTGGTACGAGCTCTTCGCCGATCGCTTTTCACAAGGCCGACTGAAGGGCAACCCCACAATCGTCCCGGCCCGATACTGCTTCGTCGATACGCAGCGGTTCCAGCCGGCCGAGGAAAAGGACAATCACGTCGTTTTCGCAGCCAGATTGGTACCCGGGAAGCGCCCGTCCCTGTTCGTGAAGGCCGTGCAGTTGGCCCGCGCTCGCGCCCCCGAATTGTTTCGGGGTTGGCGATTCTCGATATATGGTGGAGGACCGCTACTCGAGCAGGTTCGAGGAGAGATATCGCGTCTCGGGCTCGGCGACCTGTGCGAGGTAGCCCAAAGTGCCGACCTGGCCCCAGCGTTCGCCCGGTCTCGACTGTTCGTGTCGACACAGGCGTACGAGAATTTCACCTCGCTGTCGATGCTCGAGGCAATGTCCGCCGGTAATGCCGTGCTGGCGTTCGACGAAGGCCAGACCTCCTGGTTCGTCCACCACCAGGAAAATGGACTACTGGTCAGGGAATCAACCGCAGAGTCGCTCGCCGAATCCCTGCTCACCTACCTACGTGCACCGCACCGACATGCCGGATATCAACAAGCGAGCCGCCGCATTGCAACCCACGAGCACTGCGCCGGCAACTTCATCGAGCACTTCGACAGCTACCTCGACCAGATCTGAGCAACGAGGTCGACGGCGAGTCTGAGCTGGTCCATGCCATGGCAATTCGACATCACAGGCATGGACACAGTGTTCTCTACCAGTTCACCTCGATCGAGCCCTTGTTTCGATAGTACTGCGTGTCCGGGCTCAAGAAGACCGAATAAGCATCGGTCTCATCACTTCGTCCGAAGGCCGAGTACCATTGTTCGCAGTTTCGGCAGATCGGATTGTCGATATCGCCGCGAGCATGGTCCAGCATCACCTTCTGACGGGTGGGCGAGGCCAGGATCTCCGTCATCGACTGCTCGTGCACATTGCCGATGTAGGTCTGCTTGCTGCCAATACACAGGATGACGGTGCCTTCGGCATCGACCCAGATGTTGTCCTTGATCATCTGGCAGGGTGGCCGGTCTTCTGGCGCCGGCGGCTCCACCGGCGAGAACTGGGTCTTGTATCGCTTGTTCGCGTTGTCGTCGTCGGCGTAGTTCTCCGGACCAAGGAACAGCGCGTCGACCTTGCGCAGCCAGAACTGCACATACTCGTCGACCGAATCGAAATTCCTCTCGTTTATCGTGTGCGCAAGCTGCACGATCGGCGCGCTCAGGCCTCGCTCCTCACGACGGCTCATGAGTCGGCGGATGGTTCCAGACACCTTTTCGAACTCGTTGTTCAATCGAATCTTCTTGTGCGTCGCCAGATCATGCCCCTCGATGCTGATCTGCAGCTGATCCAGCCCCACGTCCAGCACGAACTCGACGTCGTCCTCGGTCCACATGCTGCCGTTGCTCGAGAAATAGGCACGCAGATTGTCCTTGGACTTGATGTATTGCAGCGCCTCTCGCCACTGTGGATAGAGCAGGAACTCACCTCGGCGGTAGGGCGAAACCGTCAGCGGATAGTCGTCGTTGTACGGCCGCGGCAACGCGGAAATCTCGTCGATCACGCGCGTGAAGGTGTCGAACGGCATGTCCACATAGGTGCCGGGCTTGAGGAAGGTCGGCTTCCGCTTCTGACGCCCGCCATGATACGGGCACATGAGACAGTGGTAGTTGCACGAGCTGTTTGTCTCGACCACATAGCTCAAAGGCATGTCGAGCGCCGCGGCACGCGCGTACAGGGAGACTACGTTACGGGCATCGAGTGGCTCTACCTCCAGAGCCACATCGTCAGCCGCGAACTGGTCGACCAACGTCGATGCGTGAATGGTCCCAGCCGTCAACGCGGACTGCAGCCAGCGACTGGCGCTGGCGTGCACCGCCGCGAAGCCGCAGCGTAGATTCAGGTTCGCGGTCAGCGGTGATTTCAGATAGTCATGTGTCTGTGAGACGCCACGCTGTAGGGCTCGCGCCAGCAGCCGCTCGATCCATTCGCTGGAGACGTGATACTCATCCGCCCCGGCGACGACCACATGATGCCCGTCCAGTGCCTGCTTCAAGCGCCCCTGTTCGATGCCGCGCAAGGGCGTCGGTGGTGACTCACCGCTGCCCGAGTACCACAACACCTGCCCCAGCCCCGCGGCGCGCATCTGATCCGCGATGGCAAGCGCCCGAGCATCACTGGAGGGACGCTTGACACGACCGGTCGGGGCAACGATCAAGCCAATTGGACTGGAGTCGACGGACCGGGAAAACAGCCCGCTTATGGTTTTGAACATTCTTCCCCCTCGATTCAGGTCTCATGTCGGAGCGTCCATTGCCCCGGCGTCTCAAACATGTAGGTCAGCTCCCGCTTATAACGCCGTCGGACGGAGAAACGCACCACCCGATGCTTGTAGCAGAGTGTGCTTTCCTCTGATTGCTGCCACAGATCCTCGACGATGCCTACTGAAAGCAGATAATCGCCCATCCCGAACATCACAGGGCCGATCTCGAGCTCGAAGCTACCACTGCCGGAAAGGCCCTCGTGCACGCAATCTGCTTCATTGCCGTTCCATCCCGTGACTATACCGCCGGTCGCGCTATCCACCCTCACCACCGGCTGAATCCGCTTCCCGGTGCTTCCCGTCCAACTGATCCGAACCGTCATCGGCTCGCCCTGCGCGAAGGTAGTGCTCGGCTCACCCCGGCTGTCGAGCAGCGCGACATCACTGATCTCTATCTCGCCCGTGCCGAGCTCGTAGGTGCCGCCTCGCTTTCCCCCGGACTGACGTCGATCCAGCTGACGGACCAGCTCACGCTCGTTGCGCGCGAAATTCTCCCGCTCCACCCTGGACCATACGAAATGCTCGTATGCGGCACAGACTTCCATCGCGGTACCTTCCTGCACCAGCCTGCCCTCCTGCAACCACAGGGCACGCGTGCACAAACGTTCCACGGCGGCCGAGGAATGCGACACGAACAACACGGTCGCGCCGCTGGTGCAGATGTCGCGTATCCGCGCCATGCATTTGTGCACGAAATAAGCATCGCCGGCCGCCAATGCTTCGTCGATGATGAGAATATCCGGCTCGACGCTGATCGCCGTGGAAAAGGTCAGACGCGCCTGCATACCGCTGGAGTAGGTCCGAAACGGCTGGTCGATGACCGATTCCAGCTCGCTGAAGTCGATGATCGACTGCATCTTCGTGTCGACCTCTTCACGACTCATCCCCAGACACATGCCGCCTACGACGATGTTCTCACGGCCCGTGTACTCGTCGTGGAACCCCGTGCCGAGCTCCAGGATCGCGGAGATCTTGCCATTCACCTGGATCTCACCGCTGCTCTTTGGCAGGGTCCCGGCGAGTATCTTCAGCAGGGTGCTCTTGCCGGCGCCGTT
>JAGRHX010000185.1 GCA_020444775.1 Gammaproteobacteria bacterium | reverse complement strand
CGATGGCGCTCGATGGCGCTCGATGCTCCAGGCTGACAGCCGGGAAACGCCCGGCAAGCAGTCCGGGAGTGGCGATACGGCATCGCCGTCGGCGCACGACGGCCGCCGAGCGCGAGACCTGAGCTCGCCTGCCGGCTTCCCCGCCCTGGCAGTGCCTGGCAGCACCGTGCGGCTGCCACGAGGGCGGAATCACCGAGCGGTCGGGCACGCCTGCGCCACTTCGAGCGGCGCGCGCCTGGCCACCTTGGATTCGATGCCACTGCACTACTGCACGCGGAACAGTCACACAGCGGCCGCCAACGCCATCGAACGGCGTCGAACATCGGCCCGGTGACGATCCGCGTTGCCGCGGGTGCGGCGCCAGGGACGGAAGGCCAGCGGACAACTCGAGCGTTCAGGATGAGCCGGCTGCGACGGCATCGGTCCGAGTCAGGCGTCTTCGTGCCCTGACCGGGTGGACGATGCGTGTGCACTACGAGCGCTGGATGACGATATTCGAGCGGGTCGCAATCGACCGAGATGGGTGCCCGGCACGGTCCTGTGCCGATGCTCGCACACGTCTGTCACCGCTCGCGCGCCACGCCAACGCCCCGCGTTCGACGTCCATTCCACCCACCGTCAGTCGCGTGCTCTTGGAGCCGCTCCCGGCCACCCCGGCGACCGTTCCCCAGTCGCGCCCGCGGAAACGATTCAGCACCGGTTCTCCCATCCGTCGCGCCTCGCGTATGCCTACCAGGCGGGGGTCTCGTGTCTACACATGAGCGATATTTGACATGAAGCGGATGCTAATCAACGCCACCCAATCGGAAGAGATCCGGGTGGCGACAGTCGACGGCCAATATCTTTGCGACCTCGACATCGAAGTTCACGCCCGCAGCCAGCGAAAGGCGAGCATCTATAAAGGCAAGATCACCCGAGTCGAACCCAGCCTGGAAGCGGCATTCGTCGACTACGGCGCTGAACGACACGGTTTTCTGCCGTTCAAGGAAATCTCCCTGGACTACCTCAATGCCGAATCGCCGGGCGCGACCAAGGCACAGATGAAAGAGCTCTTGAAGGAGGGACAGGAACTCATCGTCCAGGTCGAGAAAGACGAGCGCGGCAACAAGGGCGCGGCCCTGACCACCTTCCCCAGCCTCGCCGGCCGCTACCTGGTGCTGATGCCCAACAATCCACGTGCCGGCGGCATCTCCAGACGTGTAGAGGGCGATGATCGTACCGAACTGCGAGAAGCGCTCAGCCAGCTGGAATTGCCCGAAGGCATGGGCCTGATCATTCGCACCGCGGGAGTGGGGAAATCGGCCGAAGAGCTGCAGTGGGATCTCGATTATCTGCTGAAGCTCTGGGAAGCGGTCGAGACCGCGGCGAAGGAGAAACCCGCGCCATTCCTCATCTACCAGGACAACGACGTCATCATTCGCGCGATTCGCGATTACTTTGGCAAGGACGTTGGTGAGATCCTGATAGACAGCGAGGCCGTCTATCAGCACGCGCAGCGCTTCATGCAGCAGGTCATGCCGCAGAGCCAGAACAAGGTGAAGCTCTACCAGGGGGGCTCGCCGCTGTTCTCGCGCTATCAGATCGAGAGCCAGATCGAATCGGCATTTTCCCACAACGTCGACCTGCCGTCCGGGGGAGCCCTGGTCATCGACCATACCGAGGCCCTGGTTTCGATCGACATCAACTCAGCGCGTGCCACCAAGGGCGCGGACATCGAGGAGACCGCGCTCAACACCAATCTGGAGGCCGCCGACGAGATAGCACGCCAGCTCCGCATCCGCGATATCGGTGGACTGGTGGTCGTGGACTTCATCGACATGACGCCGGCGCGCAATCAGCGCGAGGTGGAGAACCGCCTGCGGGATGCGCTGAAACAGGATCGAGCACGCGTCCAGGTCGGGCGTATCTCGCGCTTCGGTCTGCTCGAGATGTCGCGCCAGCGTCTGCGCCCGTCGCTTGGAGAGAGCAGTCTACGGGTATGTCCGACCTGCAATGGTGAAGGCTCGATCCGTGGTCCCTCCTCGCTCGCCCTGGCGGTGCTCCGCCTGATCGAGGAGGAGGCGATGAAGGACCACACCGGCACCGTGCTGGCCAAGCTGCCCATCGATACCGGTATCTATCTGCTCAACGAGAAACGCGAGACCATCAACGAGCTGGAGCGCCAGCATGGCCTGCGCGTGGTGGTGGTGCCGGATCCGAACCTCTTCGGGAATGCCTACTCGGTGGAGCGAATCCGCGAGGACGACACCGAGCACGATTCCGTGCGAAGCCCGAGTTACGAGCTGATGAGCACGCGAGACCTGGGCCGCGACCTCGAGGAAAGCCGGGCCCGTAGTCATACCTCGGAGCCCGTGGTCCGCGACATCATGCCGCCGGTGGCGATGCCGCCACCGCCGCCACCACCCGCGGCACGCGAACCGGAAGCCGCACGTGTGCAGCCTCAAGAAGGCGTGGTGACCAAGGTCTTTCGCTTCCTGTTCGGCACTGGCGTGCCCGCCCAGCCGGTAGCGGCGGAAACCCCATCGCCACGTGCCGCGCGTCCGCGCAGCCGGACCGGCAGCGGTAATGTCCAGGGGGGGCAGAGTGGTGCGGGAGGACGACGTGGCAGCGGTCGCAAGAGCGCGCCCGGTAGTGCGTCGTCGGAGACACGTGGTGGTGAGCGCCGTGGTCCTCGCGCCGAGCGCAACGAGCCGCGCGGCGAATCGCGACAGGATTCGCGACAGGATTCGCGACAGGGCCAACCGAGGCAGGAATCCGGCGCCGACAACAAAGGGCGTGACGAGCAGGAGTCGGCACGAGCCGAGGGAGCGGCGCGCGGCACCGACAAGTCCCGGGATCGGTCTGGCGACGGAGCGCGCCGCCAGCGCCCGGAACGTCGCAAGCCAAACGCTCAGCGTGACGAGTCCCCGGTCACCGTCACTACCGAAGGCGAATCCGCCACGGCTGGCACGACGCCGACAGCGAGTAGCGAGAACGAGACGCAGGCCGCGGGCCAGACGGGCAGCGGACGTTCCGGTCGTTCCCGACGCGGCCGTCGTCGCGGTCGACGGGGTGGTGCCGATGCTCAGGCCAGCGGCGACGCCGGCAATCGCGATGAGAGCGGAACCGGCACGGCCGAGCAGGCGGCGCCGCGCGAGAGTGATAACGCTCAGCCGGGTGCCGCGAGCGGGGCTCAGGGCAATGACAGGGCACGGCCGCGAGCCGAGTCCGGCGAGCCCGGGCCAGCGGCGACCTCTGAGGCGCAGCAAGCCGGCGGACGTGACACGGCCAGCGACAGCCGCCCCGCCAGCAAGCCTGCCGAGGCTGCATCACCTCGAGCTCAGGCCGCGCCTACGCCCGGTGCCACTGACGGTGCACGTCCGGCACCCGCCACGCCAGCCGATCAAGACAACCGGAGCGACGAACCACGTCGGTCTGAGTCGTCCGGCGCGGACAGGTCGGAGCAGGCAGCGAAGTCGGGACAGGCCGCGGCTGACACGAGCAGCGACAATCGGCGTGAACGCGGTGACGGGTCGGCGCCGTCGAGCAATGCCGAACGCCCCAACGGGTCGACACCCAGCGAGCCGACTCCAAGCGGGCCTGCTCCCGTCAGCAGTCCCGTGCTTGTCTCGGGTTCGGCGACAGCCTCTGCTGCTGCGAATGCCGACGGTGGCGGTGCTCGTCCGGAACGGACAGTCTCGCAGGCATTCCCGCCACCCTTGGCGTCAGGCACCCCGCCTGGTGCGCCACCGGCGAGTCAGACCGCCCCCATGTCCCGTTCGGTCGAACCGCGACCTGCAGGGCACGCAGGGCCAGCCGGTGTTCCACTGCCGGCCTCGGTGAATCCCAAGCCGGGCGACACCAGCACGCGACCAGCCGAGACATCGAGTGAGTCGGCACCGCAACGGACGCTCACTCAGGGAGGGGATGGAAACTAGACCGTCTTGCGAGCAGGGAACGTAGCGGATGGGTGCGGTGGGACGACGCATCGATCCGGCGCTCGGAGCCCGGCATGGCTCCGCGCGCTGGATCGATGCGCCCTCGCTCATTCGGATCCTGGGAGTCGCTCGTCGGCTTCGTCCGAAGTCTGCTCGCCAGTCGGCGCGGACGTGCGAGACGACCTGAACAAGCTTCTGGCGTTGATTGTCCGATGGCCCAGATGGGCGTTCAAGGCGGAGCGCAGCAGACGTTTGCACTCACGCAGCACGGTCGGATCGGTCAGGGATTCTCGCTGCAAGGCGAGCAGACTCTGTCCGGAAATGGACACGCGCTGCGCTGTCCCGAGCTCGGGACCGTCTGATTCGCCTGGAACCACCGTGTCGGTCACCGGGCCCAGGTCCAACCGATACAGGTAGCGCTGTTCGGCAATCACCGGCTGGTGCGTGTCGGCGGTCTCGCGCAGCTCCAGACCATAGCCAACGGCTTCCAGCAAACGCTTTTCGAAGATGCGCAGCGGGATCTCGATCTGTTCCGCCGCGGACAGTCGCGCCAGCGTTTCCGCGTAGGCCTGATACAGCTCCGGATGGGGATCCCGACGTTCACAGAACTTGAGCACGATCTCGTTGAGGTAGAGCGCCGAGACCAGCGCCTCCCCCGACAGCACCCGCGCGGGCTCGGCATTCTCCAGGCGCGTCAGGGTCACCAGATCGCCACGTCCGCTCCAGCTGATCAACACGCGGCTGAACGGTTCGAGCAGGCCTCGCATCCGCGACTTCGGGCCTCGCGCACCACGCGCTACCAGACCGACGCGGCCGTGCTGCTCAGTGAACACCTCCACCAGCATGCTCGTTTCCCGGTACGGGCGACGATGCAGCACGAACGCCGGCTCTAGATCGACTCGGTTCTGGCTCAGCGTCTCATTCCCGATCTGAACAGGATCATCCTAGAGCAGCCGCACAACGGACCAGGATCAACTCAGTCATGCAGGCACCCACGGCGTTACATGGCCTCACGAAAGCCCCGCCCCACGGCTCCAAGCGGGCGTCCAGCCAGGTCCGGACCGCCTGCTCAATCCACGTAGCCGAGCGCCGTCAGTGCCCGCTGATTGTCACTCCAGTCGGGCTTGACCTTGACCCACAAGCCAAGATGACAGGGACCGCCGATGAGACGTTGGATGTCCTGACGTGCCTGGGTGCCGATCTGTTTCAGTCGTGCACCCTGCCGGCCCAGCACGATCGGCTTCTGGCTGGCGCGCTCGACCCAGATCACCGCGTCGATCTCGGTCCGTCCTTCGGACTCGACATAACGTTCGACCTCGACCGCGATCCGGTGCGGCACCTCCTGACCCAGAAGTCGCATCAGCTTCTCCCGGACCAGCTCGCCGGCCAGGAAACGTACGCTGCGATCGGTCACCTGGTCCGCGGGGAAGATCAGCTCGCCTTCCGGCAGGGTCTCCAACAGAACGCGTTCGACTCGCTCCAGATCGCGTCGTCTGCGCGCCGAGACCGGCAACACTGCATGGAATTCGCGCTGCTCGTTCAAACGCTGCAGGAACGGTAGCAGTGCAGCCTTGTCCTTGACGAGGTCGACCTTGTTGACGATCGCCACGACCGGCACCGAGACATTGGTCAGCCTGGACAGCACGAATTCGTCGGCCTCGGTAAAGCGTGTGGCCTCGAACAACACGGCCACGACGTCGACGTTCTCCAGCGCACCCGCCGCGGCTCGGTTCATGTAGCGGTTCAGGGCACGGCCTTGGGCCGCGTGGATCCCCGGCGTGTCCACCAGGATCAGCTGCCCCTGCGCGCTGGTCTTGATGCCGAGCACGCGATGCCGGGTCGTCTGTGCACGCCGCGAGGTGATCGAGATCTTCTGCTCGAGCAGGCCGTTGAGCAAGGTGGACTTGCCCAC
>JAGRHX010000184.1 GCA_020444775.1 Gammaproteobacteria bacterium | reverse complement strand
CAGGGGTTCGAATCCCCTTGGGGACGCCATCTGATTCTCTAGCCTGCCCTGGCGAATCCAACGAGACCGGACCGACATGCGCGAGCGCGGATATCGTTCCGGCAGCACTCGGTCCCCACCCTCATCATTGCTCTCACCACGGCACTGAATTGACCTACGTGCCGCCACCCTTCACTACGGCACGGTGCGGGCGGCCTGAGCACAGCGAAAGCCGATGGTGCTGGGTCCAAGCGAGAACGGGCGCACGCTGCGTGTCTCGGCAGCCAGCCGGGACGGAATATTGGGCGCTCGATTGAAGTAGTCACCTCCGCGAATGATGGCAAAATAGTCGTCGAAGATATTCGGGTTGTCCTGGATCTTGATCCAGTCGGCTGTCCACTCCCAGACGTTGCCGGCCATATCGGCGAGCCCGTACGGCGATTCACCCTGCGGGTACACGCCAACCGCCGTGGTCTGTCGCAGATAGTGTGGTCCCGACTTCGTTTCAGTCTCATCGACATTCGCATAGCCGGAGCGGTACTCGCTTCCCCAAGGGTAGGCCCGACCATCCTCGCCGCGCGCGCCCTTCTCCCATTCGACCTCGCTGGGCAGCCGCACCTCGTAGCCGAGCCGCTCGGACAGCCAGCGGCAGAAGGCCACGGCCTCGTACCAGCTCACCGTCTCACGTGGCCGGTTCGCGATGCTCCACTCGCCTGGCTCAGGTGCTTCGATGCGCCGGGCCAGCCCGTGCCACCAGCGATCGTCGTCATAGCCACCCGCCTCGATGAAGGCATCGTATTGCGCATTGGTCACTGCGTAACGGGCCAGATGAAAGGTCTCCAGCTTGCGCGTGCGACTCGTCTTGCCGTCGCCATAGTTAAAGGGACCGGCGGGTACCACCACCCAGTCGATGTCCGGCAGCCCACGCTCGTCCAGTCCAACACCGGGCCGTGGGTCGCCTATCTCGGCCAGTCGATCGCCAATCTCGAGTCTGCGCGCCGGTGGTGTCCCCGGGTCGTTCAGCTTGTCCAGCAGTTGGCGCTGCTCTGAGGACACGCCAGGGGCCGGCGGTGGCTCCGACACCGGGGTCGCGTGGGGCTCGGTGAGCGATTCGGCTTCGTCAGGTGTTGGAGCGTCGGCGCCATCGGCCGCCACCCGCAACCCGTTCAACGCCTGGGTCAGCCGCGTCCAACCGACTTCCTCGTCGCGATGGAACTCGACCGGGGTGAAGGCAAACATGAAGATGGGTCGACGATGCGCGACATCCACTTCGACCGGGATGATGCGGATGCCGAGCTCCTGCGCATAGGCAACTTCGTGACGCGTCCAGGGGCGTTGTTTGAGCGTTTCGCTGACCACCACGATCATCGCGGCGGCCTGCTCCAGCGCCGCCTCGATGCGCTCGTCGGCCATGTCCCCGGCGAGGATGCCCTCGTCATCCCGCCACGCCGAAATCCCCAGCTCGCTCAGCCGCTCGAGGATACGCCGCGACCAGTCGACGCCGACCGGGTCGTGGCGCGAGTAGCTGATGAATACGAGCCGACGAGTGTCGTCCATCGGGCTGCTTTCTCGTCCCTGTCCGGATGCACTACAGTTGCAAAGGTACTGAAAAAATCGAGTGTAGCAAACGGCGATTACACGAAGGAGGGACGCGAGCGTGCCGGTGTTCAGCAAGGGTAGCTTCAGTCTGAATCTGGGTCTGGTCTCGGTAGGCGGTGAGATCGACGAGAGCGATCGTCAGTGCGCCTGGGAGCTGTACTGCGAGCTGATCTCGCGGGTGGCGGTGGTCGGCAAGCTCGATGAGCGGGGCGCCGACAGCTTCGAGGGCGAGGTGCTGGACCAGAGTCTGCAGTCCCTGTACGCCTTCTTCCAGGAGGCGCGTGGTCTGATGCGGCGCTATCCGGTGGGGCGGCTGCGCGTGGGCGCGCGGCGCGAGGCGCATTTGGGCTACTTCATCGCCGGTCTGGTCGAGCACGTGCTGCGGCCGTTCCTGGAGAAGTGGCAGGCGAGCTATCGCTTCTGGTGGGCGCAGCAGAGCAACGCCGAGCTGGCGCCATTCGAGCGTCAGGCCGAGTACGCCCGGATCGACGAGCTGCAGGCCGACTGGGCCCGGCTGCGACAGTTTTGCCGCGATACCAGTGACGCGCTGGTGCAGACCTTCGAGCTGCCCGACGTGCGGGGGCTGGCCGCGCCGGGGATGCGTGTCCAGTGGCTGGAAGAGACGCGCCGTCTGACCGGCGGGCGCTGAGTCGCGCCGGCGCTGCCTGAAAGGACACGAGAGCATGCCCCGTGCGTATACGCCGAGCTCCACGCGACCGCTGAGCATCCACGTGCTCTGGCATCCCGAGACCGGCGACGGCCCCGAGCTCGCGCGTGCCGTGTATCGCTGGTTTCGCGGTGACGAGCGGCGGCTGGACGAGGTCGGTAAGGGCGTGCCGGTGTTCTATCGCTGGCAGCCGGCCTCGGCCGAGCAGCCAGCACCGAGGCCCATCCACTGCCAGGGTGACGAGCTGTGCGTGGTCGTGCCGCTGATCGATGAGCACATGGTCATCGACCCGGTGTGGCGGCGCTATCTGCTCGAGCAGATCGATAGACCGGGGGTGCACGTGTATCCGGCGGCGCTGCATCCTTCCGCCTTCAACATGCCCGGGCGCTTCTCGCGGCTGAACTATCTGCGTCTGGAGCAGCGTGAGGACCCGAGCACCTGGAGCTGGCAGGAGCATCAGCGGGCCCGCACCGAGCGTCTGCTCGGTCAGCTCACCCAGGCGATCAGCCGGCTGCTGCTGGCGCGGCCGCGCGGTCGGGACGGGACCGACCCGGGGCCAGCGGTTCGGGTTTTCATCAGTCACGCCAAGCAGGACGGCACCGCGATCGCCCGCCAGCTCCGCGAGGCGCTGTTGAACTATGGCCAGCTCGAGGTGTTCTTCGACGAGAGCGAGTTGGCCTTCGGCTACGAGTTCGAGCGCGCGCTCGAGGACTCCGCGCGGGTTGCCGGACAGACCGCGGCGATGATCGTGGTTTACAGTGATGCCTATCCGACCCGACCGTGGTGCGTACGTGAGCTGCGTCTGGCCCAGACCCCGCGGCGGATGGGTGAGACCTCACCGCACGATCGGGTCTGGCGGCGCAAGCCGATGCTGGTGCTGGATGCGCTGGAGCAGACGCGTACCCGCTTCCTGCCCGAGCTTGGCAACGCGCCGGTGCTGCGCTGGGATCCAGGGCGTGCGAGGCTGATCATCGACACGCTGATGCGCGAGGTGCTGCTGTACACCTTCAACGAGCTGCGGGCCCTCGCCCAGGCGAATGACGGCACCGCGCTGCACATCAACTGCGTGCCGGATCTGTATGCGCTGGCCTGTATTCAACGCGAGCTCGATGCCGGCGCGACGCGGCCGGGCGATGCCATCGATCTGCGTTGTCCACCGCCCGGTCCGAGCAACCAGGAGCGCGAGCATCTGGCCGGGCTGGTGCCACGCATACGCGTCAGGGCGTTGAACGAGCCCGAACCCGGAGGTGGCTGAGATGACCTCTGAGCACGAGCCCGCCGAGCGGCTAATCGGTCTGTCGATCTCCAACAGTCCGGACCTTGCCCGGCTCGGCTATGGCGCGGAGCATCTGCACGAGACCATGCTGAACGTGGCACGGGCGCTGTTGCGTCTGCCGGCACAGATGCCTGAGCGGGCGCGGGTCGTGAGTCTCGCCTACGGCGGCGATCTACGGCCTGGTGGTTTTACCCGCGCGCTGTTCGAGCTGGCGCGCGCCGAGGCGCAGGAGAGCTGGACCGGGCGTCTGTACAGCTTCATGGCCTGGCCTCACTACCTGTCCCTGGACAAGGCCGAGGAGGCACAGCTCATCAACACCTGTAGATTCGTCCGAGTCACTCCGGCCGATGCGGGAATCGAAGGTGTCGACGCGATGCTGCCGCCGCAACGGCTGCAAGACATCCCGCCCGAGTACCTCGCGGCGCGCTGTCTGAGCGAGATGCGGCGTTTGATGACCGTGGGTGGGGCGGCCATCGTGAGCGATGT
>JAGRHX010000183.1 GCA_020444775.1 Gammaproteobacteria bacterium | reverse complement strand
CGAGCGTGACGCCGCAGACGATGGTGGCGTTGGCGCCGATGGAAGCCCCGGTGCGAACCCGGGTGTCTCGGAACTCGTCCTTGCGCGAGACATTGGCGCGTGGATTCATGACGTTGGTGAAGACCATGCTCGGGCCACAGAACACGTCGTCCTCGAGGGTCACCCCCTTGTAGACCGAGACGTTGTTCTGGATCCGGCAACCGCGACCGATGCTGACGTCCGGGCCGAGCACGCAGTTCTGCCCGATCACACAGTCCTCGCCGACCCGGGTGTTGGACAATACGTGACTGAAGTGCCAGATCCTGGTACGTGCGCCGATCTCCACGCGTTCATCCACGACGGCGCTGGGATGCAGGAAGAAGTCGGCTTTGGTCGGCGCGTCCAGACGGACCGCATGCCCGCCTTCGAGCGCTGCCTGGCAGGCGTTCAGCACGCTCAGCACGCGTAACCCTTCGGCACCATCGGTGCGCGGCGTCTCACGCGTCCGGACGCAGTGCAGGAAGTGCTCACACTCGGCGCGCAGCGGCTCGCGCTGCTCCAGGGCCACATACTCCGCGGCCGCCTTGTGCGCGACCGGGATGCCGGCCGGCCAGTCGACCCGGTGGTTGTAGATGGCGAGTTTCTCCGCCCACGGGGCGGTGTCGTCGAAGACCACCATCTTGCGCTCGCCGACCACCACCAGCTTCTGCTCTTTGAAGGGGTGCAGCCACGAGACGAAGATGTGGCCCTGCACGCCGCTGGCGAAATCCAGCGTGGTCATGGTGGTGTCGAACAGGTTCTCATGCAGGAATCGACCGCCGCGTCCGAGCACCGAGCGTGGTTGCTCGCCGAGCAGACCGAGCATCACCGAGACGTCGTGGGGGGCGAACGACCAGAGCACGTTCTCCTCGCGTCGCAGCTTCCCCAGGTTGAGGCGGTTCGAGTAGATGTAGCGCACCCGGCCGAGCTCACCGGCCGCGATCAGCCGCTTCAGCTCGAGGACCGCGGGGTGATACCAGAGCAGGTGGCCGACCATCAGCACCCGGCCCCGGGCCCGTGCCAGCTCGACCAGCGCCCGACCTTCCTGCTCGTCCAGGCACAACGGCTTCTCGACCAGCACGTCCTTGCCCGCTTCCAGCGCGGCACGGACCAGCCGGCCGTGGGTCGCGGCCGGGGTGGCGATGGACACCGCCTTGACCTCCGGATTCGAAAGAATGGCGTCGAAACCGGGCTCGGCGATCGCACCGTGTGCCGTGGCAAGCGATTCGCAGACCTCGCGGTTCGCGTCGCAGACCCAGCCCAGAGCGCCGATCTCGGCGAAATTGCGGACCAGGTTCTTGCCCCAGTATCCGGCGCCGATCGCGGCGACCCGTACAACGTTTGAATTCATCTGAAGCTCTCGAGGATCACGGGTGTCCCATGACGACGTAGGCGATGCGCGCGACGTGGGCGACATGGATGACATGGAAAGGACGGAAGACTATCGGACAGGTCGGGCTTTGCCTACACCGCAGCCCGCCGCGTCGCCGGTTCGTCGCCGCGGCGCGTGCTCGGCTCGGGCTCGAGCTGCTACCGCATGCTCGTTGCCGACCCGCATCCTGAGGGCACTATGCTGACCGGTGCGATTTGCCCACACTTCGTCCGGCGCTGCGGTTACACTAGGTGCCAAGCCCGGGTGGCGGAATTGGTAGACGCTGTGGACTCGATTGGGTCCCCCGTGGGGAAACGCACGGGTGCAAAGGGGTCAAATTCGGGGAAGCCTTAACAGTCAGGCTGATGGTAATCCCGAGCTAAGTCCGCGCCGAGACGAGCCCATGGCAAATACGTCCCCATGTACGTCCCCATGTACATCCCCATGTATGTCCCCATGGCGATACGTCCTCGGCGTCGGAAAAGTGTAGAGACTAGACGGCTCCTGCCTAAGTGCCAACGACTTGCTCGTCGCACGCAAAGTCGCACGGCATAGGGTAATGGGATAGTCCAGACCACAAAGCTCGGCGCCGGTGTTCGCCGAACGCAGCGAAAGCTGTAGCTGGTAGGTAAAATCCACTGGTTTCGACCGTGCCGGTTCGAGTCCGGCTCCGGGCACCAAATCCTGCCACATTCCTGCCGTGCGCGACGTCACCGCGAGCCATGACTGCAGAAATTGTTCGAAAGTGTCGATACTGACGCTTTCGAAATAGCCTGCTGATGATTACAATCGCGCCCGCGTCGACCGGCCACGTGAAACGTGGCATTCCGGGCCGCGGTTCCAGCGGGAATCGTCGAGTCATGTGTGGCATGGCAGGCGACTAGAGCTCGCGCCGTCCGGATCGCTCCGGTGCATTGCTACCCCGGGTTCCCCGGCACGCTCGTGGCCTTGACGGCGCCGGGACGCGCCGGCGGCAGTCCGTGGGCGGAGTGGCTCGCGAGACGCGAACGGCACTATTGGACGCGGCGAGACGACCCCATATTGACGAGCGGGCCGGCGCAGCCGGTTCGAGGTAATCAGCCACAGGTTCGAATCAACGCCGTTCAGGTTCAGACCTGGTCGACCATCATTCTCCCGCAACGTCCCTGAAGGCAGCGCCTGGACGCGGCAACGCGTCTGGCGTACGGACTCATTCGATTGCATGCGGGTTTGGATCGCAGCCAACTTTCGAGAACTTCCATGACTGACCTCTCTCGGTATCGCAATATCGGCATCTTCGCTCACGTGGACGCCGGCAAAACCACGACCACCGAGCGGATCCTCAAGCTCACAGGCAAGATCCACAAACTTGGCGAAGTGCACGACGGCGAGTCAACCACTGACTTCATGGTCCAGGAAGCTGAGCGCGGCATCACCATTCAGTCAGCTGCAACCACCTGCTACTGGAATGGCCACCGTCTGAACGTCATTGACACCCCTGGACACGTTGACTTCACCGTAGAGGTGTACCGCTCCCTGAAGGTATTGGACGGCGGCATCGGCGTATTCTGTGGCTCCGGCGGTGTAGAGCCGCAGTCAGAGACCAACTGGCGTTACGCGAACGAATCCGAAGTAGCCCGAATCATCTTCGTGAACAAGCTGGACCGCCTGGGTGCCGACTTCTTCCGCGTCGTTGAACAGATCAAGAAAGTCCTCGGTGCCAATCCGCTGGTCATGACCCTGCCCATCGGCGTCGAAGATAACTTCGTTGGCGTAGTCGACGTACTTACCCAGAAAGCTTACATCTGGGACAACTCTGGCCTGCCGGAAAACTATACCGTCACCGAGATCCCGGAAGAACTGAAAGCAAAGGCCGCCCAGTACCGTGAGCAGCTCATTGAAACTGCTGTTGAGCAGGACGATGAGCTGATGATGGCTTACCTCGAAGGCGAAGTTCCCTCCGTTGAAGACCTCAAGCGCTGCATTCGTGAAGGTACCCGCAAGCTTGCCTTCTTCCCGACCTTCTGTGGCTCTGCATTCAAGAACAAGGGT
>JAGRHX010000182.1 GCA_020444775.1 Gammaproteobacteria bacterium | reverse complement strand
GAACCAGCCGGCGATGCTGTAGCGCAGGCTGTGGGCCATGGTCACCTCGTGCTCGAAGCGTTCACTGAGAAACACCACCAATGTGCCGAACCGCGGACAGACCCGGACCGGTGCAAGGTCGTCCGCCGTTCGATACAGCAACAGCTCACCACCGTCCGCTTCGCGCCAGTGCCGATTCAGATAGACGACCGTGCTGAGGATCCGACTCGGGCCACCGCTGAAGGCGTCGAGGTGACGGCGATAGAAATCACCGGGCGCATAGCAGGCGTAGTGCGCCTCGTAATGGAACAGCCCCAGGAACAGTGCTCGGTTCAGACCGGCCCGTAGCCGCTCGGCCCAGGCCAGATACGCCGCCGGCGCCGATTGCACGCCGGTCAGCCAGCAGATCCGGTCCGAGCGAACGCTGCGATCGATGCGAAACGCATGGTCACGACCGACTCCGGCGCGATGGAATTCGCTGCTGTCCAGTGAATGGAAGTTGCACAGCAGCGCGTCCAGCAGCGATCCGGGTAGCGCGGACGCAAACACCCCGTAGCCGTCTCTGGCGAGCGCGTCCGCAACCTGCTCGACCAGGGCATCGTCAGGGTATGGTCCGGCGTTGGCGTCGCAAGCCGATGGAGACTCGAAAGCGGATGACATCGGGGCACATGACTCGTGACCGCCAGGGAACGTTCCATATACACCCGCTCGGGCCCTACATACAGCGATTTCTGTAAGGCACGGGCCCGTCGCTCAGAGCACGTCGACCACCGCCTTCGACGATGCCTCACCCGACGCGGACGCCGACACGTCGGGGGTCGCGTACTCGAGGAAGCTGTCCGGTAGCGCCGCCCCCCAGTAGACGCCCGTGCCACGGCTGTGCTCGTCCCAGACCACCGGTTCGAAGTCCGGCGCCAGAACGAAGAAGCCGCTCGAATAGATCTCGACCCGGTTGCCACCCGGCTCGTAGCTGTAGATGTAGAAGGCTTGAGAGTTGTTGTGCTTGGACGGGCCGGTCTCGATGAACACCTCGTGCTCACGCAGGATGTCGGCCGCCCGCAGCACGTCGCACTTGTCGTCGACGAACAGCGAATAGTGATGCAGACGTCCGCTGGCCTGACGCCGGTCGACCACATAGGCCAGCTCGTGATGCACCGCGTTGGCGCTCATCCAGGCGCCTATCTCACGCCGGCCATTCTCGAACACGACCTGTTCGCGCAAACGCAGGCCCAGCAACGACTGCGCAAAGTGTCGATTGGCAACCACGTCCCGACACAACAGGGCCACATGATCGGTCTTGCGCACGCCCACCCCACGACCCGGATAGCGCATCGGCTGGTTCTTGAGCGCGGAACGCAGATGGGGCGGCGCCCGATACGGCGTCTCGTCGTAGTAGACCTCCATCGGATGACCATCCGGATCGCGGAATCGATAGCAGCGACCGTGACCGAAATCCCCATCCGACCAACCGGTACCGAGACCGGCGCCCTCTATGGCCTCGGCACGCCGTGCAAGGGCCGCGGGACTGCTGGCTCGCCAGGCAAGATGGCCGAGTCCGGCCGCCGGCGCCGCGCTCAGTTTCAGGCTGCTGGTGGCATGGTCACCGTAACCACGCAGATAGACGCTGCCGGCGTGCTCGTGCACGACCTGCATGCCCAACACCTCCTGAAAATACCAGACGCTGCGCTCGAGCTTCGGGGTGAGCAGCTCGACGTGCCCCAGATGCGCGACATCGAAACTGGGCTCGGCCGGGGCCGGAGCATGGCTCCCTGCAACCTCTTTCCGATGATACGGACCGACGTGAGCTCCATTCATGACACGTTCCTCTGCATCCTCGAGCAGCCCCCCGGCGGTCGATGACCATTTTTTGTCGAGCACGATATGCGTGGCCGGGCCACGTGACCACGGCCTCGATGGTCGGCCAGCGGCGGCCGGATGCAAAGCCCGGTCGCGCATCAGACCTTGATCCAGGTCAGCCGCGCCGCGCTTGCGCACCCGGCCGGTCGAGGTTGGACCGAACCCGGCGATCAACCCCCGTGCACACGCAGTCTTGGAAACAAGGACAGCGCGTGATCGCGCTCGATACCTCGCAGCACCGCCGCCTCCAGTCCCAATCCCGCGAGACCCTCGATGCTCGCGGTCATGGTCGATTCCGGGGCGAAGGGATAGTCGCTGCCGAACAACACCTGGCGATGTGAGACCAGCGCCAGCAGACTGGCGAAGCTGAGCGGATTCGCCGACAGCGCGGTGTCGTAGAACAGCCCTTCGAGCACCGGCCGGACCCCGTCCGGCACGCTCGCTGCGAAGCGCGGCAAGGCGGCCAGCCGAGCAATGCGCTCGGCCAGGAACGGAATGGTGCCGCCCGCGTGCGAGAAGATGAAACGGATGTTGGGACAACGCGTGAAGGTGCCGGAGAACAACAAGCTGACCACCGCACGCGTGGTGTCGAAGGGGAAGTCCAGGGTCGCGGCCGGGATCTCCGGCTGGCAGTCCCCGCATGGCGCATCGGTCGGATGGAAGTAGACCACGGCAGCGCGGGCGTCGAGCGCGTCGAACACCGCCGCGAACGCCGGATCGCCCGGATAGCGGTCACCATAGCGCGTCAGCAGACCGATGCCGTCAGCGCCGATCTCGTCCAGCGCATGGTCGATCTCGGCGAGCGAGGCCGGCACGTCCGGCAACGGCAGGCTCGCGAACACACCGAAGCGTCCCGGATGCGCATCGCGCAGGGTCCCGGCGAAGTCGTTGCAGTGCCGACACAGACGCCGGGTCTGCGCCGGATCGCCGAACCACAGTCCTGGCGCCGAGATCGAGGTGATGGCGCTCTGGATGCCGTTGCGGTCCATCGCCTCGAGCGAGGCCTGCGCCGACCAGTCCGGCACCTTGCCGGCCAGGATCAGCGAAGCGATCCGCTCACCCCCGACCTCGGCAACGTACTCCGGCGGCAGAAAATGATGATGCACATCGATTCGATGTCCGTGCATGCGATGATCCTCGTCGATGGTGTCCCACGGGCGTACGCTGTCGTATCCGTGCAGGGTATGCCCGAATCACGCCGAACACGACCCGCCCACAACACGAGGAAACCTCGATGAGCTCGGCCGTCTCCCTGTTCGAGGTCCGCGACCACGTCGCCTGGATCACCCTCAACCGTCCAGCCGCGATGAACGCGCTCAATCCAGAGCTGCGCTGGTCGCTGTCACAACACTTCGACGAGGTCGAGCGCAACGAGGACATCTGGCTCGCGGTGCTCACCGGTGCCGGTGAACGGGCCTTCTGCGCGGGCGCCGATCTCAAGCACCGGGCCCGCGAGCGCGATGCCGACGAGGCACAGCGCGCCGAATGGCGGCGGCTGGCCGACGAGACCTCCAGCCTGGCGGCGCGCTGGCACTTCCCCAAGCCCGTGATCGCCCGCGTCAACGGCTTCGCGCTCGGTGGTGGGCTGGAGCTGGCGCTCGCCTGCGACATCATCATCGCGGTCGAGCATGCCGAGCTCGGGTTACCCGAGCCGCGTCGCGGGCTCATCGCCGGTTCCGCCGGGGTGCACCGACTGCCCCGTCAGATCGGTCTCAAGGCGGCCATGGGCTATCTGCTCACCGGCCGGCACATGAGCGCGCAGCGTGCCTACGAGCTCGGGCTGGTCAACGAGGTCGTGACCGCGGCCGAGCTGGACCGCTGCGTACAGGGCTGGGTGGATGACATCCTGCGTTGCGCGCCGCTCGCGGTGCGGGCCACCAAGGAAGCGGCCATGCGTGGTCTGGACCTGCCGCTGGCGCAGGCCTACTACACCGAATACCAGTGGGAGCGACGTCGACGCCTGTCCGAGGACGCGCGGGAAGGACCCCGTGCGTTCGCCGAGAAGCGTCCGCCGCGCTGGACGGGACGCTGACCGGCGGGCCAGCCTGCTGGTCACGGCGGCCAGTGCTCACTGTGACGGCTGTTGCTCGTACAGATCGTTCAGCTTGGCCGCCATGATGAAGTCGTTCTCGTGCAAACCGCGGATCTTGCGGGTCTGGAACATCACCGTGCAAAAGCCCCACCCGAAGGTGATCTCCGGGTGGTGGAACTGCGCTTCGGCGAGCTCCGCGACCGCGTTGGCGAAACGCTGGGCCTGGGCAAAGCTCTTGAAGCTGAAGGTCCGGTTCACCCGGGTGACGTCGTCGTTGAGCGACCAGCCCGGCACCTGCTTGATCATCTCGCCCGCGGTTGCACGGTCGAGCCGTGGCACGCCCCCCTCGCAGGGCACACAGCGTTTCTCACTCAGCATCGTCTCGCTCATGGGGCAGCCCTCTCTATCGCTAGGTTGTTCGATCAGCTGTCGGGTCGGCGGCTGTCAGATGGCCGTCGGAATGAGGCACGCCTGACGCGGGGCGCGTCAGTCCTGCGTTCGACCCGCTCGCGGCAGACGCCGGTGGCACCCGTGGGCCCGATCCTACGTCTGCCCGGGCCGGGCGGCGAGCGTTGCCGAGCACGCCGCGACCAGTCAGAGCGCTGCCCACCAGGCCAGGCTCCAGCCTCTACCCGGACACCGCGGGCTCGCCGCAAACCGTGAAACCGCGCCGTGTTCCGGCCACGCATCGAGCCAGCAGGCGAAGGTTCACACAAGTGGACCGATAAGAATCCACGACAGCGGGAATCCCACGCCCGCGCCCTGGAGCCTGCCGTCCCGCGTATGAATTCGTACTCCGCCAGTGCCACGCCGAGCGACCTGCCCGACCCGTTCGAGACCCGCGCCGAGGCCGACTCGGCCCACCAACCGCGCCCCATGCCCGACGCCGAGGGCCACCCGGCGACGTCGGCCGGCAGCGTTCGTGCGACCCTGTTCGGGGCTGTCCGGCGCCAGTTCGCGGATTTCCTGCAAAGCGGCACGCGGGCCCTGTTCAAATGCAGTCACGAGACCCTGTTCCGGCGCACCCAGAGCGCCGAGAGCGATGCCCTGCACAGCGATCTGTTCGACGCCATGCAGTCCCTGCACGCGCTCGAGGCCGCGGTGCGCGACGCCTTCATCGAAACGCTGCTGCTGGAAGTCGATGCTCTGTGGACCGGCACACCACGCCCGGACGAGCTCGTCTCGCCGACGACCCAGGGCCGGGATGGCGAGGCGCTATCGCTGGTCGACACCCAGTCCTTGGACGACGAGTTGTGCATCACCGCCGTCCTGGTCCGAGCGCTGGCCGCGCTGGGTGAGCGTGAGCAACAGCTCCACGCCGGTATCGAGTCGTTGCTCGGTTACCGCTTCGAGGCGCAGCGCAACCCGTTCGGCGCTCGCCGTATCGCCTACGCGTTCCACCACGCGCTGCAGAACCAGGGCGCGGAGCGGATCACTCGCCGTACCTTGTTCGAGGCCATGGGTGAGACCTTGCTGGGCGCCTTGCCTGCGCTCCAGGACGCCTTGAACGAGATGCTCTGTAGCGCCGGACTCAGTCCGGCGCGACGCCCACCCGGCATCGGCAGGACCACACATCGGTCCGACAGACCCGCCACGCACCCCGCAGCACGCGCCGAGGAGTCGCGTGCTGCCCCGCGACCCAAGCGCACCACCGACGACACCACGCGACATGTATCGGACGGCCAACCCGGGCACCGCGGCGGTCCCGCGGCACAAGCCGACGCGCCGCCGCGTGGCTCACCGCCAGCGCTCGGTTTCGACGCGGCCGAGGCCTACAGCACCGCGCGAACCCTTATCGGCATCAGCGAGGCGCTGGGCGGCCAGTCGAACCGCGACACGAGCACCGATGCGGCTGCCATCGGGACCACGGCCTACACCCTGGATCGGGCGCTGCAGACGCTGCAACGCGGCGCGGCCCATCGGCAATGGGGATCGAATACACGTCTGCAGCTTGCCCGCAATCTGAAGCGTCATCTGGCGACCCTGGGCCTCGCGCTGAACAAACCGCAAAAGGATGTGCTCGACATCGTCTCGGCGCTCATCGACGCGCTGCTCGAGGACCCGCTCGTCGACCCTGGGGTCGGCCCCTACCTGCGCGAGCTGGCACTGCCGGTGCTGCGCAGCGCGCTCGCCGACGGCGGCTTCCTGGCCAGCGAGCGACATCCGCTACGCCAGCTCCTCAACGTGCTCTGCACGCTGGTGCCGGACGCACAGCGCGACGGCGTGCGCGCCGCGGGAGTCGCCTGCAACCCCGATCAGGACGTCGGCTGGCCGGTCGAGATCGAGGCGGAGCTGGCACCACTGCTCGGTGACCGGCTGCCGGAGCAGGCGCTCACCGAGATCGCTCGCGCGCGTCTGGCACAGATACACGCCCGGCAACAGCAACTCTATTACCGGCGTCGCGACGCCGTGCGTGAGGCGCGCCGCCAACAGCAGGCCCTGAAACGCAGTCTGCGTCGCGCCCCGGCGGACGAGCCCGGGCCCCTCACGGAGATTCACGGGGCTCACCGGCGCCAGGGCAATACCCAGTGGCAGGCAACCCTGGCCGCCATAGACCGGGTGCAGGTCGATGATCTGCTGGTGCTCGACGCGGACACGCCGGCGGCGCATGCCGCGATACTGACCTGGCGCGACGCGCGCGCCGGTGAATTCGTGTTCGTCGATCAGGCCGGCCGTCAGCTCGCGGCCTTCACGCGCCAGGAGCTGGCCGTCGGCCTGCGCCGTGGCACCGTGGCATTCGCCGAACAGCCCGACATCCAGCCGGCCGATCGCGCCATGTGCAGGGTCCTTCAGCTGCTGCACGCCCGCCTGGAACGACAGGCCTCGCAGGATGCCGACAGCGGCATGCCCAATCGCCGCAGCTTCCTCAATGCCCTGGCCGAGCGCCTCGAGCACGTCGCGGATCCGGGTCGACACGACTATGCGCTGCTCATCGGCGTCGACCAGCACGGCCGGATCCTGGATCGCTGCGGCACCACCGCGAGCCGCGATCTGCAGCTCCAGATAGGTCGTCTGCTGCAGCGTCAACTGACCGGACGGGCGCTGGTCACCCGCTATGGCGAAGCGCTGTTTGGCGTGCTGTTCGAGAACGCGCATCGCAAGACCGTGCTCGACTTCATCGAGCGGCATCATCGTTCCATCGACAATGCTCGCTGCATCTTCAAGGGCGAGGCCTTGCATATCACGGTCAGCATCGGCGTGGTCGTCCTGGACCACGGCCGTTTGCATGGTATGAATGCGGTCGGCCCGGTGCTCGATCGGTTGCATGAGGCACATGCCCGGGCCACCCAGCGCGCCGGCAACGGCTACGAGCTGGACGAGATGACCGATGACCGGCCGCACCCGGCCGGGGCCAGCGCTCGACCCTGCGATGCGCCCGCTGGGGATGCGCTGTCGATTCAGGCCGGCACCGATCCGGAGCTCGTCGCCCGCCTGATTCGCGACGACCGACTGCGGCTTCGCTGTCAGCAGATCGCCCCTGCCGCGACGGACAGCGAGCTGCCGCACTACTACGAGGTCCTGCTCGCAGTGCTTGACGAGAGCGGCCAGCTCGGGCCGCCCGCGGCGCTGGTCAGCGCCGCGGAACGCAGCGGTCAGGTCGTGACCCTGGACCGTTGGGTGGTCCGTAACACCCTGGCATGGATGGCCGGTCACGAGCGCGTGCTATCCGGTCTCGGCGGGCTCTCGGTGAACCTCTCCGGTATCAGTTTGAACGATCCCGAGCAGCTGCGCTTCGTGCTCGATCAGATCGAGCGCAGCGGCGTCAGCACCGACAAGATCCTGTTCGAGGTGACCGAGTCCGCGGCCATCGACCGGCTCTCGGTTGCACGCGATTTCATCGAGTCGCTGCAACGCCAGGGCTGCCGCTTTGCGCTCGACGACTTCGGATCGGCGAACGCCTCCTTCTCATATCTCAAGCTGTTGCCCGTGGACACCGTCAAGATCGACGGTCTGTTCGTCAAGGACATGCTCGACGACCCCGGCGACAGCGCCATCGTCCGCTCCATCAACGAGATTGCGCACTTCCTGGACAAGCGCACGGTCGCGGAATTCGTCGAGAACGAGGCGATCCGGGCGGCCTTGTGCGAGATGGGCGTCGACTATGTGCAGGGCTATGGCGTGCAGAAACCCCGCTTGCTGGAAACGCTGGCCTGAGCCGGGCGCACGACGCACGACCGGCCGGCTGCTTGTTCCTGTTCACCGGCAACAGGCGCCTCAAGGTATCCTCGCAGCGGCGGCCGCAGCGGGCCGTAGAAACGAGCCTTCGCGCGCCGCGTGCGTGACCTACCCCTGCACGACCACCGGCCGGGCGTTCACGATGGTACCCTGCTCGACATTCGTACGCCGGTAGGGTCACGGCAGGTGCTGAGCGAGACAGACAAGCAATCCATTCGTGACGCCTACAGGGCCTGGCTGGCCGCGCGCGGATTCCGCTCCCGGCGCGGGCAACGCGAGATGATTGCCTGCATCGCCCGGACGCTGGCCGCACCCGCCGACCGACTGGCGGCGCTAGAGGCCGGGACCGGCACCGGCAAGACCGTCGCCTACCTGGTGCCGGCCATCCTGAGCCGCCGCACCACGATCGTCTCGACCGCGACGAAGACCCTGCAGGACCAGATCGTCCTCAAGGACCTGCCGCTGCTGCGCGACGTCGTGCCCCGCAGCTTCACCGCCGTCTACCTGAAGGGCCGCCAGAACTACCTGTGCCGCTGGCAGTACGAGGCCTTTCGGGCCGACCCGCAGTGGCGCCGGCCCGAAGACCGGCACTGGTGGCCCGCCATCGAGAAGTGGGCCGCTGTCACCGAGACCGGCGACCGCGCCGAGATCCCCGACCTGCCCGACGACTGGCCCACGTGGTCGTCGCTGAGCATCGGCGCCGACGCCTGCCTCGGGCGCGAGTGTGAGCACTACCACGAGTGCCACGTCGTCCGCGCCCGCGCGAAGGCCGCCGAGGCCGACGTGGTGGTGGTCAACCATCACCTCTTCTTCGCCGACCTGGCGCTGCGCACCCGCGAGAAGGCCGAGCTGCTGCCGCCCTACGAAGCGGTGATCTTCGACGAGGCGCATCACCTCGAGGAGATCGCGTCGGGGTACTTCGGCCTGCAGGTGTCGACCTGGCGCTACCTCGATCTGCTCGGCGACGTGCTGCGTTTTCTGGAGCGCGAGAAGAAGCTCGAGCCGCTCGTCACCACCGCCGTCGCCGCCGTCCGCGACCGGGTCCGCGCCTTCTTCGACCGCGCCGCCGACGCCGCCGGTCAGGGCGACGACCGGTGGGAGTGGGCGCCGGTGATGGACAGCGATCGCGCCAGCACCATCGAGGCTGCGTGGGCCGAGCTCGACGGGCGCCTGACCGGGCTGCGCGATCGTATCGAGATGCTCGAGGGCGGCGAGGTCGGCCAGCGCCTGGTGGAGCGCATCGAGACGCTGCAGCTCGAGACGT
This sequence comes from Gammaproteobacteria bacterium, assembly GCA_020444775.1. Next base: position 1,245 of record JAGRHX010000182.1, on the reverse strand, counting down.
CGGCGCTGGTGGGCCGCGACGACGACGGCATGGTCTACGTCATCGAGCGCCGCGGGCGCGGGGTGTTCCTGATGGCGCACCCCATCGACATCAGCGACGTGCTCAAGGCGCTGCTCTACCGCACGTGCCGCACCCAGGTGTTCACCTCGGCCACGCTCACCACCGACGGCGACTTCCGCTTCTTCAAGCGCCGCATGGGCCTACCCGAGGACACCGTCGGCGCCGTGCTCGAGCCGGTGTTCGACTACATGCAGCAGGCGCTGCTCTACGTCCCCGACGACCTGCCCGAACCCAACGATCCCCTGTTCGTCGAGAAGATCGCGCCCACGATGCAGCGCCTGCTCCAGATCACCGATGGGCGCGCCTTCGTGCTGTTCACGAGCTACCGCAACATGAACCGGGCGTACGAGCTCATCGCGCCGAAGCTCGACCACACCGCGCTCATCCAGGGCCAGAAGGCGCGCAACGCGCTGCTCGAGGACTTCCGTCGCGACACCCACAGCGTGCTCTTCGCCACGTCGAGCTTCTGGGAGGGCGTCGACGTGCAGGGCGAGGCGCTGTCGCTGGTGATCATCGACAAGCTGCCCTTCGCCAGCCCGTTCGACCCGCTGGTGCGGGCGCGGCTGCGCCACATCGAGGAGCGAGGCGGCAACCCGTTCGTCGAGTATCAGGTGCCCAGCGCCGCCATCGCGCTCAAGCAGGGCTTCGGCCGCCTCATCCGGCACCGCGACGACACAGGCATCATCGCGGTGATGGACAGTCGCGTGGTACGACGCAGCTATGGCCGGCGCTTCCTCGAGAGCCTGCCCCGGGCGCGCCGCACGCAGGACATGGAGCTGGTGGCGCGGTGGTGGGAGCCGATCGCGGCGCGGCGCACCGAGGCGCCTGCCGAGCCTGCGGCCGAGCCGGCTACCTGACCCACACCGTCTTGGCGGGTGCGATAACGAACAGGCCCTCGTCGCTCAGCTCGCGGCCGAAGCCCGACGCCTTGACCCCGCCGAAGGGCAGCCGCGGGTCGCTCTTGACGATGCCGTTGAAGCTGACGTGACCGCAGGGCAGCTGCGCGGCGAGCGCGTCGACGTCCGGGTTCGCGCTCCACACGCTCGCGCCCAGGCCGAACGGCGTGTCGCGCGCGATGCGCAGGGCGTCCTCGGCGTTGTCGGCCCTGAACACGGCGGCGACGGGGCCGAACAGCTCTTCGCGAGCGGCGGGGCAGTCGTGGGGTACGTCGACGAGCACGGAGGG
>JAGRHX010000014.1 GCA_020444775.1 Gammaproteobacteria bacterium | reverse complement strand
GGCATCCGCTGTGTCTATCACGGCTGGAAGTTCGACGTGCAGGGCAACTGCGTGGACATGCCGAACGTGCCAGGTCATCAGGACTTCAAGCACAAGGTCCGGGCCAAGGCCTATCCCTGCGTGGAGCGCGCCGGCGTGGTCTGGGTATACCTGGATCCGCGTGGCATCGCCGGGGCGCAGCCGCCGCCGCTTCCCGGCTTCGAGATCCTCGACCAGCCCGAGGACCAGATCAACGTCAGCTTCGTCCATCGTCATTGCAACTATCTACAGGCCCTGGAGGGTGAGATAGACACCTCGCACTTCGGCTTCCTGCACGCCGGCCATGTGAACCCCGCTGATCTGGCCGAAGACGAGCCGGTCCTGCACAACGTCGTCGACCGGGCACCACAGTACGAGGTCAGCGATGCCCCCTGGGGCACTCGCTACGCCGGCTACCGTCCGGCAGGTCCAGGACAGACCTATTGGCGCTTCGCGAACTTCCTGTTCCCGTTCTGGACACAAGCACCGAACGGCGAGTTCCACAGCCACATGCACGCACGCGCCTGGGTGCCGCTCGATGATCACAACACCATGTTCGTGTTCTTGTGGTGGAAACACGCGGTCGCCGCCAACTCCTTGCCACAGCCGACCTACCGCGACGGCAGCCCCATCGGCGGCACCAGCCGGGGCAATCGGTACCGACCCAACACCAGCGACTGGCTGGGCCGCTGGCGGCTGGCCGACGACGAGTCCAACGACTGGGGACTGGACCGTGACGCCCAGCAACGCGGCCACAGTTACACCGGTATCGATGGCATCCATCTACAGGATCAGGCGGTCACCGAGAGCATGGGCCCGATCATCGACTTCGAGTTCGAGCACCTGGCACCGTCGGACCGTATGATCACCCGCACTCGGCGGCGACTGCTGCGCGCCGCGCGAGCCCTGGAGGAGCGCGGCGAGCCGCCACCGGGCTCGGTCGATACCGACGTCTACAAAGACGCGCGCAGCGGCTACCTGCTCACCCGCGATCAAGGTGACTGGCAGGATGTCTACGACGGTCAGCTCGCACGCGCCGTGCATCCGCCCGCAGCTGTGGGCGCGGAGGCCGACTGAACCGGCCACGAGTAAGGGCTCGATACCAGACGCGACAGCGACAACGAGGGGTCAACTGGTGAGCGAGACGCAACGAGACAAGACGGTGGGCGTGGTCGGCGTCGGCGTGATGGGTGGCGGCATGGCCCGTAACCTCATCGACAAGGGTTTCACGCTCAGCGCCTACGACATCGACACGGCGCGTCTGGACGCGATCGTTTCGCACGGCGCGCGGCGCGCCGGCTCGGCTGCCGAGGTGGCACGTCAGGCGCGGATTCAGATCTGCATGGTCGAGACCACCGAGCAGGCGCGTTCGGTCATCCTCGGCGAAGGTGGCCTTACCGAGGGCATGCAGTCTGGCGATCGGGTGCTGTGCTGCTCGACCATCACCCCGCAGGTCGTGCAGGAGATGCACGCGAAGCTCGCCGAGCGCGGCGTGGAGCTGCTGGACGTGCCGGTCTCGGGGGGCTCGGTGCGTGCCGACAACGGCGATCTGACCGCGATCATCGGCGGTGATGCCGCCGCGGTCGAGGACGTCCGCCCGGTGATCGAGGCCTTTGCCTCCAAGCTGTTCCACGTCGGTGGTGTCGGTCAGGGACTGGCGATGAAGCTGGTCAACAACATGATGCTGCAGATCACCTGCGTGGCCCTGTGCGAGGCCTTCGTGCTCGGCGCCAAGGCAGGCCTGGACCCGAAGGTGATGCACGAGGTGATGCGGGTCTCGACCGCGGCCAGCACCGCCCTGGACATGCGCGCGCCACGCTTCATCTCCGGTGACTTCTCACCCGGCGGCACGGTCGACATCAACTACAAGGATCAGCAGCTCGAGACCGAGTTCGCCAAGTCGCTGGGCGTGCCGATGCTGATGGCCAACGTCAGCCAGCAGGTCTTCCAGATGGCCCGCGCCGAAGGTCTGGGCAAGCTGGACAGCGCCGCGGTCATCGAGATCTACGAGCAGATGGCTGGCGTGCAGCTCGGTCCACGCAAGCCGCGCTGAGCACGCCGGACTCAGTAGAACACAGCGGGCGGCGAGCCGAGCAGCACCTGACCGACGCTCGAGTAGTGCGCGTCACGCGATTGGATCTGCTGCGACAGGGTGTGCATATCGCGAAAGCGCCGCTCGAAGACGCTGCCGGGGAAGATCGCGCTCACACCGGCCGACTTGTAGACCCAGTCGGCCGCCGCAATCGACTCGCTGATCGTCTGTATGCAGGCCAGTCGCACCCGAGCCCGGTCGGCGACGTCGATCGGTCGGGCCACGCCGGCACCAGCGCCGGCTTCGCCAGGACGTGGCTCGGGCACCTGAGTGTAGATCTCTTCGAGCACCGTGATCAACCAGGCGCGCGCCGCCGCCAGCGCCGCCTCGCGCCGCGCCAGCCCGTCCTGCACCGTGGCGCTGTCGGCCAGACGTGACAACCCGCGTGGCGTCTTGCGAGCGGCCAGCTCGATGAACTCATCGAGCATACGCCGGGCGATGCCGAGCGCGACGCCCGCGACCCCGACCGCGTACAGCCCCTGCATGGTGAAGCGATACAGCGGCCCGGGCTCGCGGCACAGGAGCGGGTCCTCACGAGTGCTGCTGAAGGCCTCGGGGACGAAGACCTCGTCGACCCGGTAGCTGTCCGAGCCGGTGCCACGCAATCCAATGGGGTTCCAGTCGTACAGCAAGCGCGCCTTCTCGACCGGGAACAGCAGGGTGCGGATATGGGTGCGTCCGTCGACCTGGCGTACGCCACCGTCGGACTCGAGCACCGGCGTGTGCACGCCCATCCAGGTGGCCTGCCGACAACCGGAGGCGAACTGCCACTCGCCGCTGACCCGATAACCGCCATCCTCGACCCGCGCCTGACAGGCGTTCGGCGGTCCCCAGGAGACCACCGCGCGCGGATCGCTGAAGATGGTGCGTGCCGCGAGCGGCTCCAGATAAGGCGCAATCAGCGCCGAGCTGTTGCCGACGAAGACATTCCAGGCCACCGAGGCATCATGCCGGGCCAGCCTCTCCAGGACCCGCGCATAGAGCATCGGCGCGAGCTCCTCGCCGCCCAGCGAACGCGGCAGCAGCAGGCGCATCATGCGCGCCTGATGCAGGCGGGTGAGCAACGGCTCGGGGATCGTGCAGGTACGTTCGATCTCGTCCGCGGCGAGCGCTATGACCTCACCCAGAGCGTCCGCACGGGCCAGCGGGTCCGACGACGCCGCTCGAGTCTGCGCAACGGTGCTCATGCTCCCCATCCCCCGATGATCCACGGTTTCCCGCAATGCCTGCGCACAGCAGGTATCAGCACAGCAGGTATCAGCACAGCATGGTCCACTCGGCCAGCCCCCCGCAACCCGAACCGGCGCGCGAGCTGCCGCTCGTCAGCCGTGCTGGCCTAAAGCCCGCGCGCGCTACGCCCGCTACCTCGAACAGGGTCGGCGCGGCCGGCACCGATAGTACACCGTGCGGTGGACCGCAACGGACGCTCGTGCACCCGACAAACGGGAGTCGTGCCATGCTCGCTGGCCTGTCGACGATGCCCTCGACCTACCACCCAGGGCCTTTGGTGGGTCGGGACCGGCCGGGCGCCGGTCTCGACCCCGCTTTGTCCACACCGACCACGCTCACCGACACGAGCCTGCGCTACGCGCTCTCCGAGCGACGCAGCGGCCTCATCAGCGTGCAGACCGCGGACGGCGACCGCGTCACCCTGGATATGCGCCAATCCCTGGATCTCCACGGCCGGCAACGCCAGATCGATGCGCGCGGCGCCGATGGCCAGTGGCAGCACACGACCAGCAGCAGCCAGACTCGAGCCCACAGCCGGCTCGACATCCAGGTCCAGGGGGACCTGAGCGAGTCGGAGCTTGCCGACCTGCAGACGCTGTTCAACACGCT
>JAGRHX010000181.1 GCA_020444775.1 Gammaproteobacteria bacterium | reverse complement strand
AGTGGCTGCTCGCCTCCCTGGGCGGGTCGGTCGATCGCGAGGACCTGTGCCTCGGCACGGTCGATTCGTGGTTGGTGTGGCGGCTGACCGAGGGGCGCCGGCACGTCACCGACCGGTCCAACGCCGGCGTCACCGGACTCCTGCGCAGCGACGGGTCGGGTTTGGACGAGCGGGTCGTCGGGCTGCTCGGGCTGGACGGGATCGGTCTGGCCGACCTCGTCGACACCTCCGGCGTCCTCGGCGAGGCCACCGCGCTGCCCGGCGCGCCGCTGTGGAACCGCCGCATCTCCGGTGCCACCTACACGCCGTACACCTCGTCGTCGATCAACGCCGACGACATCGCCGCCACGCCGGGCGGCAGTTCCAAGCTCTGCCTGTCCTGCCACGACGGAACGCTCGCCATCGGCGCCGTCAACGTCGCCAATGGCCAGAGCGGCGCCAACATCCAGCTACAGGGCACGGGCACCGGGGGAACCATGGCCGACGGCGCGGGTGCGGATACCGGTTTCACACGCAAGCTCGGTGTAGACCTGCGCAACGATCACCCCATCTCGTTCACCTACGATTCGAGGCTGGCGCTTGCCGATGGCGAGCTACGCGACCCGGCCACCACCGCGCACATCGCGACACGCGCGTCCGGCTCACATCCGGTGGTCCCGCTGGAGAATGGCAAGCTCGAATGCACGAGCTGTCACGATCCGCACATTCGTGACGACGCCTTGCCCTACAGCATCAAGTTTCTCCGCCTGAATCGCTTCCAGACCGTGCCGCCAGTCGGCGGCGCGTTCAATCAGGAAACCGACATCGTCTGTCTTGCCTGCCACGACAAGCTTGGCAGCGCCTGGGCGCTCTCAGCGCATGCCGACAGCACTGTCGCGGACGAGATCTATCGCAGCGAGGCCGCGAGCGTACGCGAGTTCTTCGACGGGATCCGGGTCTGGGAAGCAAGCTGCCTGAATTGCCACGATACCCACACCGTGCCGGGCGCTCCGCGGCTGCTGCGCGAAGCAACCGATGCGCTGGGCATCCCCAAGCACGGCGGCAATCCGGCCATCGAACAAACCTGCTACCAGTGTCATACCAGCGCCGCGGAAAGCATCCTGACCAACACCACGCAGGTGCCGAACATACGCACCGAGTTTCTCAAGGCCCGGCACATGCCGATCCGGTCCGTCGATCAGCCGGCCGGCGAGGAGCGTCACGATCCGTTCAATGCCGATGGCGAAGAGACACGCGAGAATCTGGGCCAGGGCAATCTGCTCAATCGACATGCCGAGTGCACCGATTGCCACAACCCGCACCGGCTGATGCGCAATCGCCGATTCAACGCCAGCGGCGACGACGTGGCCGGTACCCATGCCCACGACGAGACGCCGCACAGCAACATCGCATCCGGGGTGCTACGCGGCGCCTGGGGCGTCGAGCCCATCTACCCGATCTCGGCGAGCTTCCATCTGATCCCGGCCAACACCGACTACGAGATCAAGCGCGGTGACGGCGGGGTCGGTGCCGGCACCGAGGTCTCGCAGACGCACGTCACGCGCGAATATCAGATCTGCCTGAAATGCCATTCCAATTTCGGCTACGACGACAACAACGTCTATCCGGTCGGCAATCGACCCGAGCTCGGCGACTCGGTCGGTGGCACGCCTGCCGGCACCAACGACCTCAGCCAGTACACCAATCAGGCCAAGGAGTTCCGCGCGCCGATCACCCACAAGGGCGAGGTCTCCCGCAACGACACGGGCGCGGCACCCGCGTACTCGACCAACAATCACCGCTCCTGGCATCCGGTCATGGACGATACCGGCCGTAGTGCCGGCATACGCAACATGAGCGCGACGACCAACCTGTTCCTGGCGCCATGGAACGGCGCCAGCATCGGCGTGCAGACCATGTACTGCAGCGATTGCCATGGCGCCAATACCGCCCCCGGTACCGTGGTACCGCCGGGCGGCGAGAACGGCACGCCCTGGGGCCCGCACGGCTCCGAGAACGACTTCATCCTCAAGGGGCCTTGGGACGAAACCACCGGTGACAACGACGATGGTCTGTGCTTTCGCTGTCACAACCACACCAACTACGCGACCGAAGAGAACGAGGGTGACCGGTCCGGCTTCGAAAGTGGCTTCAGCGGCGAGAAGGACTCCAATCTGCACGCATTTCACGCCAAACGCGTCGATCGGAACCTGCGCTGCATGTGGTGTCATACCGCGGTGCCACACGGTTGGAAGAACAAGGCCTTGCTGGTCAACCTGAATGACGTTGGACCCGAGGCCGGTCTCCCGGCAGGCACCGAGATCGCCATCGATGCCCATGCTGACTCGTACACACAGGGCCCCTACTACCGTAACGCGAAGCTGAAGGTGCGTACCTTCGCCACCAGCGGCAACTGGACCGACTCGAACTGCGGATCGGCCGGCGCAAACATCCCGGGCAACGACACACAGTTCGGCAAGGATTGGATGCAAGACGTGTGTCGCAACCCACCCTGAACAAGACCGCCAAACAGATGCACCGCGTCATACTCCAGTCGCGCATTGATGATACAGGCAAGGGCTCGTGGCCGGTCATGCGCCTCGTACGGCCACTTGCCTCATTGAAGCTGACCTTGCCCGCCATGGTGATGCTCGCGCTGGCGATATTCCTGAGCTACCGGCGCGAGGACACATCCGTGTGGTGGATGGTGGTGCCACTCACAGGGTTGAGCGTGAACCTGTTGTGTGCGATTGCCGTGCAGCGCAGCTTGCGCACTCGGCCGGCGCTGCTGCTGTTTCACCTGTGCTTGTTGGCGCTCTGTCTGCTGATCAGTCTGTCCCAGCTGTGCAGCTTTCGCGCGAGGGTCGAGCTGGTTCAGGGGCAGGCCTTCGATCCACGTGCGATCACGGTGCTCGACCAAGGCCCATGGGCGGATCTGCAGGCATTGCGAGCGGTACGCTTCATCCAAGGAGATGTGCGTATCGACTATCAACCTGCACTGGTCAGGGTCGCGACTCAAAGCCAGGTCCATACCGCGACGAGCGATGCAGCGGAGCCCTTCGAGACGGCCATACGTTTCGGCGACAGTCAGCCGCTTCGCATCCATCGTTATCGATTCTATACCACCTCCAACAAGGGCTTTGCCGCAATCCTGGACTGGCAACCAGATGGCGCCCCTGCTCGGCGGGGCGCCGTTCATTTTCCCTCCTACCCGCTCAACGACTGGCAACAAAGCAACCGTTGGACCACGCCCGACGGCCAGCGCCTGGATCTGGAACTGAGCATTGAGCGCCCGATAGCCTTTGATCGGGCGTGGACACTGAACGAGAGCGCCAGACACTGGGTGCAGGGCCTGCGCGTGCACGACGTCGGGAGCCCATCAATGGCACAGCCGCGCCTGTTACGGGTTGGCGAATCCATACGTCTGGAGCGTGGAACCCTGAGCTACCGGGGCACTCGGCTGTGGATGGGCTACAACCTCGTCCATCAGCCCTATCTGGACCTGATCCTGGTCGTGGGTGTGGTGGCGATTGCCGCGCTCGGTTGGCACTTCGGGCGCGTCCAGACACGCGCCGCGCCGGCCCGTGGTCGGGACGCAAGGTCACGCGCGCATGCTTGAGCAGGTGTGTCTGCTGATCGGCGTAGCGAGCTATGCGACCGCCGCTCTGTGCGTGCCGGCGGTCACGGCAGCACGCTCGGACGTGCGCGTGCGGCTGACGCTGACCGGGCTGGGTTTGGGTGTGCTGGCGTTGGCAATGACCATCTCGGCACGCTGGCTACGGATCGGCCACGGCCCCTTCCTGACCTTGTTCGAAATACTGCTCAGCAATCTGTTCAGCCTCGGTCTCGTCTATGCCCTGGCTTATTGGCGGCGGCCTGCCATTCGCCCGGGTGCGCTGATCGCGCTGCCGGTGCTGGCGCTGCTAGGCGTCTGGACCTTGCTCGAGTCGCCGGAGCCGACGGCCCTGCCCGCGAGCTACGACAACCTCTGGCTGTGGGTACATGTGCTCGCCGGGAAGCTGTTCCTGGGCGCTCTTCTGGTCTCTGCGGGCCTCGCCGGCGGTCTGCTGCTCGCTCGGGTGCCACAACCGGTGATCGAGGATGCGGACACGATGGTCTGGCGCTGGCTCGGTCTCGCGTTCGTCTTTCAGTCGCTGATGCTGCTCGCCGGCGCGGCCTGGGCGCAGGACGCGTGGGGACGCTACTGGTCCTGGGATCCGCTGGAGACCTGGGCATTCCTGGTCTGGCTGTGCGTGGGCGCCAGTCTGCATCAGCGTCTGACCTACACGCTGCCCGAGCGCGTGGAATGGGCCTGCGTCGTGGTCATCTTCGTGCTCGCCCTGGTGACCTTTCTTGGCGTGCCATTCCTCAGCGTGGCGCCACACAAGGGCATTGCCTGAGGAGCCCTCGCGTATGACCCTCCGAGCGCCCAGCCCCTACCCGAGCTCCCCACGGTCCGGAATCCGCAGACTGCTCTGCTGGCTGCTGCTCGGTGCTGCCCATCCGGCCCTGGCTGACGTACCGCCCGCCACCGGGCCCGCCCCTGCCCGGCTCGCGCAAGCGCAAGATGCCGCGCCAATGATCGGACACGATGCCACCGAAACCGCGGTGCGACATGTTTTCGAGCGGGGCGTGACCGCGCTGCGTGCGGGCCGAGCCGACGCCGCAATACGCGTCTTCGATGCGTTGGTCCGGGCGCTGCCGACCGTCCCGGAAATGCACGCGAACCTGGGCTTTGCGTTGTTGCTCGAAAAGCGGCACGCGGCTGCGGCCGCAGCCTTCGAGCGCGCAATCGCATTGCGTCGCACACAAGCCAACGCCTACTACGGCCTCGCCGTTGCCCACGAGGGCATGGGCGATCTTCCTGCCGCATTGGGTGCGATGCGCGCTTTCGTGCATCTGTCACCACCGGGACAGCCTCAGCTACGCCGCGCACGAGCGGCGATCTGGGAATGGCAGAGCCTGCTGGCTGCACGGTCTGGTGCCGGAATCGGCTACGCCGAGCAGGTGCCGAACCATAGCGCCGACTGAGCTTCGCAACGAGCAGCCCGCCCGACGGCCCCGCATGCGCAATTGATCCGACGCCGTATAGGACACCTGAAGCACGGCATCGATTGCATCACCTTGTTCCACATCAAGGCATCTCGGGATCACGCTGGGAATACTCAGGCCCGTGGTCGTGTAAACGAGTCAAGGCGTTTGTGGTCGCGACAATCGGGCCATCGTTGGGCGATTTCCAAGAAGATGGTCATTGCATGGACGCATCAACCGGGCCAGGGCACACGCTACCGGCCGACGTCACATACGAGCCCCAATCGACCGGGCACCGTATGCGGCGGCCGGCTACAGGATTGACCGTCGAAGCATGGCAATCACCAATGTGCCTGAGCGGCTCGAGTTCACATGGCTTTGGTAGACGACCTGACACACAACCGGAATTCTGCGGGACCGGTTCACAACACCGCCCGACCCGTCGCGGCTCTCCATCACGCCCGGTCAATGGCCCGCGACGAGCGACTCGCGAGCAGACCACGGGTGCATGTCGCCCGCCTGCATCGCTTCGGCGCGTCGGCGATTGCCGGGCTGGTCGTTCTGGGCCTCTCTCTAGGCCTGCTGATGCGGGACATGGTCTCGGGTGAACTGCGTTCGCTCGGCATCGAGCAGAACGAATCCATGGCGCGATCGCTGGCCGCGGCGATGTTCCACCACATCGAGCCGGTGTTGGAGGCTGCAGAGTCGGGGCTCGCCGGCAGCAGTCTGCGTGACGATCCTCGAGTGACGACGCTACGCGAATACCTGGTCGATCCACTCGGCGGGATGCGCGTCGCACGCATCAAGATCTACAGCTCGAACGGTCTCACCATCTTCTCCAGTGACCACCACCTGGTCGGGGAAAGCGCACTCAGCAACGACAGCTACCGGGAAGCACTCTCCGGTACGACCAGCAGCGAGCTGGTACGTCAGGACGAATTCAACCAGTCCGATGGCGTGCTCGAGGAACGCGACCTGCTGGAGAGCTACGTGCCATTACGCGAGCCCGGCAGCGGACGCATTGTCGGCGTGTTCGAGCTCTACACCGACCTGACCGCATTGCTGCTGCAGATCCGACGCGCACAGAGCACCGTGCTGGTCAGCACCTTGAGCCTCAGCGCCGTGTTGTTGACACTGCTGCTGTACCTGTACTGGCGTAGCGAGAGTCGTCTGCGCCGCGAGGAGCACGCCAGCGAACGCTATCTGTCCGCGCTGCACGAGGCGCACGATACGCTCGAGGATCGTGTCAAGGAGCGCACCGAGGCGCTCGCGCTCAGCGAGCGTCGCTTTCAAGACATCGCCGACGCCGCCGGTGAATTCATCTGGGAGGTGGACACCCACGGCAGATTCACCTTCGTCAGCGATCGGGTACGCGACGTGCTCGGCTTCGAACCGGAGCAGCTGCTGGGCCGTACACCGCTCGAGCTCGCGCCGGCCGAAGATGCCGAGCGGGTCCGCGAGTTCATGCGCAAGCGTGGCGGCGGCGGTCCGTTCAAGGATCTGGAGCATCGTAGCCAGACCGCCTCCGGTGAGCTTATCTGGCTCAAGGTGAATGGCGTGCCCATCCGTGACCTCGAAGGCCGCGACATCGGTTTGCGCGGTGCTTCGAGTGACACGACTCAGAGCAGGCTGGCGCTCGATAAGCTGCGCAAGATGTCGCTCGCCATCGAACAGAGCGCCGAGCTGGTCATCATCACCGACCTGCACGGTGTCATCGAGTACGTCAACCCCGCCTTCACCAGTGTCACCGGGTACACCGCCGAGGAGGTGATCGGCAACACGCCGAGCGTGCTCAGGGCCGCGGGTCAGCCCCAGCATCGCTACACCGAGCTGTGGCACACCATCCTCGCCGGAGAGATCTGGCGTGGCGAGCTGTGCAATCGATGCAAGGACGGCAGCACCATCTGGAATCTGGTCTCGATCTTTCCGCTGCGAAACACGCAGGGCGAGATCACCCATTACGTTGGCCTGCAGACCGACATCACCCGCCGCAGGACGGACGAGCAAGCGCTTCGCACCAGCGAGAGCCGGCTGCGGGCGCTGATGGACAGCGTCACCGATGCCATCGTCACCATCGACCAGCGCGGCGTCATCGAGATGGCCAATCCTGCCGCCTGTGAGCTGTTCGGATACGCACCAACCGAGCTGTTGGGCCGCAAGGTCAATATGCTGATGCCACAACCGTACCGCAGCCAGCACGATCATTACCTGCAACGCTACATGGAGAGCAGCGCGGCCCAGGTCATCGGCCTGCGCGCACGCGAGGTCGAGGGATTGCGCAAAGACGGTAGCGTGGTCCCGTTGGAGTTGGGTATCGGCGTGATACGACTGGAGCAGCAGACCGGCTTCGTCGGCGTGCTGCGGGACCTGAGCGAACGTCAGCGTCAGGCGCGGGAGCTGGAGGCAGCCCGTCAGAACAGCTTCCATCGCGAGAAGATGGCGGCAATCGGCCAGCTCGCCGCCGGTATCGTGCATGAGGTCGGCAATCCGGCCGCAGCCATCTTCGGCGCGGTGCGATCGCTACGCGGTGACCTGGACGGCGGCGGGCCCGGCGATCCCCACGCCTTCGTGGACAGCCTGGACCTCATCGCCACGCAGGCCGACCGTCTGGTCCATATGACACGCGAGATTGCCGACGTGGCTCGCCCACGTCCTGTCGAACGCAGTCTGCTGGATCTGAACCAGGTGGTCCGCTCCGCACTCAACCTGGTGCGCTATGACGCCCGGGTGCAGATTCTGCGGCTCGAGGTGAAGCTGGATCCCGGCATCCCGGCGGTTACCGGGTCGGCGGACCAATTGACACAGGTGATCCTGAATCTGGCGCTGAACGCGGCCGAGGCGGCCGTAGACTGCCAGCGTGGCAAGGGACTGATCGAAATCAGCACCGGGCCGGGTACGGGAGACGTGCTCCTGATCGTGCGTGACAATGGTGTCGGCATGGACCCGATGACGCTGCAGCAGGCTCGCTCACCGTATTTCTCCACCAAACGACAAGGCGGTGGCATGGGACTCGGCCTGTCCCTGTGCGATGACATCATCTCGCAGCATGGCGGCGAGATGCGGATCGAATCCAAGCCTGGCGAGGGGACCGTGGTGACCGTCCATCTGCCGGTCGACCCGGTCAACTGGGAAAACCTCTGACGTGACGAACTTGCAGATTCTGGTAATCGAAGACGAAACCGCGCTCAGGCAGGTGCTCTGCGCGCAATTGCGCGCGCAGGGCTTCAGCGTCGAGCAGGCGAGCACGGGTGAGGCGGCCTTGCGTAGGTTGACCAAGGGCGATGTGGACGTCGCGCTGTGCGACATTCGCTTGCCCGACATAGACGGTATCGAGGTCATGCGCAGAAGCATCGAGGCCGGAGTCGACACCGCTTTCCTCGTCATGACCGCATTCGCTTCGGTCAGCACCGCCATCGATGCCATGAAGAACGGTGCCTACGATTATCTGGTGAAGCCCGTGCAGGAAGAGGACCTGCTGCATCGGATCACCCAGATGGCCCGGTTGCGCGCATTGAGTGAGGAGAACAAGCGACTGCGCACGCTGGTGCCCGATCGGTTCAAGGAAGCCTGTGCGCTGCCCTCCGCGGCGGCCAGGAACGTCACACGCCTCGCCACCCGCGTGGCGCGGACCGAGGGCACCGTGCTCATCACCGGTGAAAGCGGTACCGGTAAAGGCATCATTGCGCAGGTCATCCATCGACAGAGTCCGCGCGCCGCCGCGCAGCTGGTCAATGTCAACTGTGGCGCCATTCCCAAGGACCTGCTCGAATCGGAGTTCTTTGGCCATCTGAAAGGGGCGTTCACCGGCGCGGATCGTGCGAAGAAGGGGCTGATGCTCGAGGCCGACGGCGGCACCCTGCTGCTCGATGAGATCGCCGAGCTGCCGCTGGAGATGCAGGTCAAGTTGCTGCATGCCATAGAGGACAAGCAGGTCCGACCGGTAGGTAGCGAGCGCAGCCGACAGGTCGACGTTCGGATCCTCGCCGCTACCAATCGCGATCTGCAGAAGATGGTCGAAGAAGGGCAGTTCCGCGAGGATCTCTACTATCGGCTCAACGTGCTGCAGATCGAGCTGCCGCCGCTGCGCGAGCGTCCACAGGACGTGGTCGCACTGGTCCGCTACTTCCTGGATAGCTCACCGCCCCGGCTGGGACTTCAAGGATGCTTCTCGATCGAGCCCGAAGCAGAGGAGCTACTGCTCGGCTATCACTGGCCGGGCAACATTCGTGAGCTGCAAAATGTCATGGATCGAGCCCTCATCCTCACCGAGAGCAATGTGATCGGGGTGGCAGATCTGCCTCATCAGGTCACTCGCCAGTCCCAGGAAATCGATGTCGACCCGGTCCTCAGCGGATCGTTGCGTGAGCGGACCCGACAGTTCGAAATCCGCGCCATCGAGCAGGCCATAGAAGATGCCGGCGGCGATCGACGCACCGCCGCGCGACGCCTCGGGATTGGCCTGTCCACCTTGTACCGCAAGCTGGAAGAGCCGGCGCAGTTCGAACGTCAGACGGGCTGACATCGACTGGAACACCTTTTGCATCGACCGATGCATGCGGCGCACGCGGGTTGCCCGCAAGCTTCGAGGAGCGGTCGATGTATAGGTCCTCATGGACAACCCGGCTTGAGCCGGCGATCCCCGGTTCCGGCACTCGTTACGCCGATCAATCGTGTGCCGATTGCGGGCATGCCCATACCGCGTCGGTCGTGGCCACGATTGACACCGGATGCGCACCACGCCGCCGCCAGCATCACTCGCGCACGATCGGACGCGCGCTGGTGGGCCTGTGGCTGGGTCTGCTACTCAGCACACCGTGTCTGGCCGATCCACAGGCGGACTTCGAACGCGGTCGACAGGCCTTCGCACGTGACGACCTGATGGGCGCCATCGATTGGCTGAGACGAGCGGCGCGGGCCGAGCACACCCCCGCGCAGACGCTGCTTGCCTATATTCTCGATCGCGCCGAGCAGAACGAAGAGGCCCTGCGCCTGTTCCAGGCGGCCGCTGAGAAGGGCGACACCGAGGCCATGTACGGTCTGGCTGCAATGTACGCCGCCGGTGAAGGCACCGACAAGGACGAGGCCAGCGCGTTGAAGTGGTATCGAGCCGCCGCCGATCTGGGTCATGAACGCGCCAACCTGGGACTCGCCGAGGCCTATCTGAAGGGTAGTCTGGGCCTGCCACGGGACGAAGCGGCGGCGCGCGATCTGCTCGAGCGTGGCGCGGCTCGCGGTCACACCCCGGCGGCCGAGCGCCTCGCCCGCCTCAACAGCAGCCGCCAACCTGAAGCTGAGCGTCCCGCGACGAATGCGAGGGATCGGCAATCCCGGAGCACCACGCAATGACCCGCATCAATGGCCCCCGGCGCTCGCAGAGCTGCACCTACAACCGTGCCAGAGCGTCGCGATGCCCGGAATCGGGATTCTCGATTTCGAGAATCCGCGGCGCCACCGGCACGCATCGATGTCTGGTCCAGCTACCGATGGCGCTGGGGATGATAGTGGTGATGATGCTGGCGCTGATGGCGGGTCCACGCACGGCGCTCAGCCAATCATCGGCGATAACGCAGCGTTCATCGATGAGCGCGGCCGATGCACATGCCAGCCTGCTCGGGCGGCCCCGAGTGGTCGAGCAGTTCGAGGTCGGCAAGGACGTCTATGTACGTGCCCTGGCGGTCCAGGCCGACACCGCCGCGCTCTGGGTCGGCACCTCGGTGGGTGTGCACGAGATCGATCTGCAGACGCGCAAGCCACGCCGCAGCTTCACGCGGGACGATGGACTGGCCAACGAGTACGTGTTCGCGATCTGGGTGGACCGGCACGGCGCCCAATGGTTCGGTACCAACGCTGGCGGTGTCACCAGACTCCGCGATGGCAACTGGAAGACCTGGTTTCCGATGCACGGACTCGCCGACTACTGGGTGTACGCGTTCGCCGAGCAGCAAGATGGCACGCTCTGGATCGGCACCTGGGACGGCGCCTCGCGCTATGACGCCGACAGCGACCGCTTCACCAACTTCAGCGACGAGCTGATCAACGAGTGGGTCTATGGGATCGACGTCGATTCGTCGAACCGTGTGTGGTTCGCCACCGAGGGCGGGGTGTCGGCCTTCGACGGCACGCGCTGGCAACAATGGAGCCATGCCGATGGTCTGGGCGCGCCGAACCAGGAGGGTCTGCCACCGAGCAAGAACACCGGTCTGGGCACCCGTTCACGTCACGATCTGGGCGTCTTGCGCGGCGGCCGCGCCACCTACAACCCGAGCTACGTGTTCGCCATCCACGTCGATGGTGACAACATCGTCTGGGCTGGCACCTGGGGCGGCGGCATCGCTCGCTTCGATGGTGAGCGATGGACCAACTTCACCACCGCCGATGGATTGGCCGGCAATATCGTCTACAGCATTGCCGAGGCTCGCGATGGTTCCTTATGGTTCGGCACCGATGCCGGCCTGAGCCACTACGACGGCGAGCGCTGGATCAACATCGGCCCTCACGAAGGCCTGATTCAGGCACACGTCTACGCAATCGCGATCGCGCCAGATGGCTCGGTCTGGGCCGGTACCCGTGGTGGTGTGGTCCGTATCGCGGTACCAGGGTCTTGAGCCCTTACCTGAAACGCCGCCTCACCCGCCCGTCCGGGTCCGCCAGGCCCATCGTTGCAGACCGACCCGAGGAGAAAACCGTCGTGCAGTTCCCCACCAGAGCACTGTCGCTGACCTGCGTGAGCCTGTGCCTGAGCTTGCTCGTGAGCGCCACGCCGCGCGCACAATCGTCTCAGCCTGTGTTGCCCGCCCCCCGCGACACGCTGCACTCGACGCCGATGCCGGGCTCTTCGAATCCCCACGCTGGAAACCCGCCTGCGTCCCCCCTGGACTTCACCCATTTCCGTGTCGGCAATCGCAACGTCAAGGCGATGCTCGCCGACGGTGAGCTGATGTGGGTGGGGACCTCGGGGGGTGTGATTCGATACGACACCCGACTCGATGACTACCGGGTCTTCGACGTACGCAGCGGCCTGCTGTCCAACGGCATATTCCATCTGAGCAAGATCGACGGGAAGCTGGCGGTCGGCACCTATGGCGGCGGGCTCTCCTTGCTGGACCTCGACAAGGAACTATGGACTCACTACAACATCCAGCATGGTCTGGGTGATGCATTCGTCTACGACCTGCTGCGTACACCCGCCGGAGACATCTGGATCGCGACCTGGTCCGGCGCGAATCGGGTGCGTGGAGGTCGCTTGGACTCACGCGATGCCTGGGATCTGTTCACGGTCGAGAATACCGACGCCGGCCTGCCCAACGATTGGGTCTATGGCCTGGCCATGGGCCGTGATGGCGAGGTCTGGATGGCGACCGAAGGTGGTCTCGCGCGATTCAAGGACGAACATTGGCAGAACTGGGCGCACGCGCAGGGTCTGGGCGCGCCCTACGAGCAGGTGCGTGACCAGATCAGCTTCACGCGGGACCCCGCCAGGGAATCCAGTCATCACGCCCGACAAAAGGTCGAGCAAGGGCTGGGTCAGGTCGACATCGCCTACAACCCCAACTACATCGTCGCCCTGGTCGTGGACGAGCAAGGGGTGGTCTGGTGCGGCACCTGGGGGGGTGGGCTGGCACGCTTCGACGGCACGAGCTGGCGGAACTACACGATGTCCGACGGTCTGCCCGCGAATCACGTGTTCATGCTCGAGCGGCATCCAGACGGCGGCCTGTGGGTCGGCACGAGCAAGGGACTGGCACGCTTCGACGGACAGCGTTTCGAAACCTACACCACCTCGGACGGTCTGTACGCGGACAACGTATTCTCCCTGGCCGCTGACGCCAAGGGCACACTCTGGGTGGGCAGCTATGGCGGCGTGGCGCGCATCAGTGGTCTGGAGAGCGCGCGTACGCGGCCCCAGGACTGACTGACGGCACGTGGTCAGCCGCGGGCGTCGTCGAGCCACTCCGTCGCCGAGGCTCCCGCACAGATTCGCAGTGTCGTGGGCGCGCCGCTGACTGAAGCAGAGGCCATCATGAGCAACGCACTGGCCCGAAAGTACAACGTGCCCGGCCCACGTTACACCGGCTACCCACCCGTGCCGTTCTGGGACCAGTCGAAGTTCGACAAGGCCTTGTGGATGGACTCGGCGCGGCGCTGCTTCACCGAATCGAACATCGAGCAAGGCGTCAGTGTCCACGTTCATCTGCCCGACCCCGAGCGGTGCTGCCGCTTTCGCGGTGGCCCAAGGGCTCGCTCCAACGCCGACGGTATGGAGCGGCCCTACATCGACGCGCTCGGACGCGAATGGGCCTTGTACAGCGCATGCTTTGGCAGTCCGCCACGGGTCAAGGGCCTGCATCTGGGTAGCGGCGCGCCCGCGTTCTTCACGCCGGACAATCTCTCCCGGCTGATGGATTCACTGGTCGAGGATGCTCGGATCACACCGCCTTTCGACTTCAGCTTCGAAGCCTGTCCTGGTTCCACCACCGAGATGCACTTGCGGGCCATGCGCGCCCATGGCTTCACACGGCTGACGCTGGACGTCCAGGATTTCGACCCTTTGGTTCAGCGCACCATCGATCACATAAGGCCCTTCGAGCAGGTTGCCAGAACGACCGAAACGGCGCGCCGCCTCGGCTACACCTCGGTCGGCTTCGTCCTCAACTACGGTCTACCGCGTCAGCGACTGGCGGGCATCGTCGAAACCATGACCCGGGCGGTGGGTATCCACCCGGATCGCATCGCCTTCTTCGGCTATGCCCACGAGCCCCACCCGGCGACCATGGAGCGACGACGCTACGCCGATGCCGAGATCCCGCGTGGCGAGCAAAGACGGGCCTTGTACGAGATCGGCCGCGATCTACTGCTCGAATCCGGCTATCTGGCAATCGGAACGGATCATTTCGCACTCGAAACCGACACGTTGTTCCACTCGGCTCGCATCCATGACCTGCATCGGGATCAATGGGGCTACACGCCGTTTCACACGCGTCTCTCCATCGGTCTGGGCATGGCCGCCATCAGCGACGCCTGGTACGCGCTCGCCCAGAATGCCCGAAGCTTGAAGGACTATCTCGCCCAAGTCGATGCGGGAGGGACAGGCGTGTCCAGGGGCCACCAGCTCACCCATGAGGATCTGACCCTACGACAGGTCATTCTCGATCTGATGTGCCGCTACCAGACGCGTCTGCACGATGGCTTCGACAGTCTGGACTGCGCCGCGGACTGCATGGCCCGACTCGAGGAGCTGAGCCACGATGGGCTGATCGAGCACGACCAGGGCGTGTTGCGTGTGACCGATCGAGGACGTCCGTTCGTGCGCAACGTGTGCATGGCCTTCGACCCGCGCCTGTGGCGACACCCGGGACACGCCGACCTGCTTGGCGACATCGCTTGAGCATTCGCGATCTGCCTCGGCTGCGGAGCGTGATTCCCGGTGACTAAAGCTCGTCGACCCGGTGCCGCTGTAGATGGCTGAGCGCCGGGGCCATGCGCATCCGGCGGCGGGCCACGCTTCCCGGTACCGGACATGCACCTGTTGCTGCTGCTCATTCTCTGCCTCGGGCTCGTCGGGCCGTCGTACGGTTCCCGGTCGGACTCGATGCTGCTGGCATTCAGCCGCGCCGACCTGGCACCGCAATCCTTTGCCGATAGCGCCAGCTGGCATCCGGGTCACGTATCCCGGCTGGACTTGGAGCGTGGCGGACAGCCGCTCGACACGACGCGGCGCTGCGCAAGCTGTCATGAACCGCAGGCCAGCTACGGCCATCCAGTGGAATTCGTGCCCGAACGACCGCTGCCTGCTGGCTTCCCACTGAGTCGCGACGGTCGGCTCACCTGCCTCACCTGTCATGCCGCACCGGCGCAAGATGGCAGCACGCGCCCCTCGCCGAGTCGCGTCGCCAGCTGCAGTGACTGCCACGCACCAGCCTTCTTCCAAGCGATGGCCGATAGGGGCGATTCGATGGACGGGCTTGCGCATCCGGTCGCGGCGTTTGCGTTGCTCGACGACCAGGACGGACCGGACTCGGTCTCGACCAGCTGCATGAGCTGTCATCAGTCACAGGCCGGCGCGCCGAGCGCCGCGCGTGGTCCGCGGTCGCACTCGGGTGGCTCACTCGGCCAGAACCATCCGGTAGGCACCCGCTACGCCCGACACGCCGAGTTCGGTGGTTACGCCGCGATCACGCAGATACCCGCCGAGGTCCGATTGCCCGAGGGCAAGGTCAGCTGCATATCCTGTCATCGCGGCTACAGCGCACGCCATGGCGCCCTGGTCGAGCTCCGCCCGGGTCAGGGCCTGTGCGATGCCTGCCACAGGCTCTAGCCTCGCAGCGACGTCTCTGGTTTCCAACCTCATCGTGACTGGATGCTCTTACAGCACCGAAACCCCAGATGATAATTGTGGTGGCTGTGCTCATCCATGACCCGGCTGCCGTGCCAGTACGGTGCCCGCCAGCGGCACCAGTCCGGGTGGGCCCGGTAGCTGTCGAAGATGAACCAGCTGCCCTTCATCTCGGTGTAGCCCAGGGTATCGCTGCCACGGCTCGCCATCTCGTCCGGCTTAAGCGGCAGGTTCATGTGCTCGGCGGCGTTGCCGTTGAGATCGTAGACGTCCAGGCCGCTGCGGCAGTCGGGAAAGCCGCCGGCCGGGAAGGTGTTGGATCCACACTGGCTCCAGCCGCCGCCCTGGCAACCCGGTGACTTGCTGCTGGCGGCCGCGCACACGCCCTTGCGGTACGCAGGTCCGTAGCTCCAGCGTGCCTGGGGCTCGTGCTCGCGGTTGTGGGCGTCACGCATGCGTTTGATCGCGACTCCGGGGCTCACGCCACGCGCGAGGTCGAATCGATAGTCCGGCGCGCGCAGCGCACCAGCACACGCGCCCTCCCATTCGTGGGCGTCGCACAACCGCTTGCCCATCGCCTCACAGACAAGTGCTGCCTCGCGGGCCCGCACCCAGACCACCGGATACTCACAGGGCACGTCGGGGAACTCGAACTGGTCTATACAGGCGCGGGCCTGCTCGGCGGACTCGCGGGCGGGGTCGTACAGCGGTGCCATGAAGGGCGCGCCGCAAATCTGCTCGAAGCGGGAATCGAGCAAGGTCCGGCCGGCCGCATCACGGCGCTGCCGGCAGGTCGCTTCGCTCATCGGATGTCGGGTGATCGCGGGATTGCCCTGGCCGGCGACGCCGGACCGCTCGAAGATCCGACGAATCGTCGTGAGCTGGGTATCGCTCAGACCGTGGACCTCTTTCAGCACCTGGAACAGACGCGCGTTCTGTTGCTGCAGATCCTGGGCCGGGGCGCGGCTCGAGGCGAACAGCAGCAAAACCACGAGCAGCATCCCCAGCAGCGCAACGCGCGGTCGGTGGACAGTGCTCGGGCTGCGGTTCATTGCCCGCCCTCGGTCGGCTGACGTCGGGTCAGGAAGAAGAAGTCGCGATTGTCCGGCACGCCCAGAAAACGCGGGATGACCTCACCGTTCAACGTCTGGTCGACCTCGGCCATGCCGCGCACCAGATGCTGCACCTGGACCCGACCCGAGATGCGTGGGTACACGGCCAGATAGGTGTGGATCAAGGCGTTCATGTCCAGCAGCATGGCGTACTCACAGCCATAGGCCTGAAACACACGCGTCATCGCCGAGGGCGTCGCGCTCGAGAAGTATCCATAGAGCAGGAATCGGCCCTGCGCGCTTTGTTGCAGGCAGGCCCCGGCACGGACCGTGCGCAGCGCGCCCTCGGCCGATCCGGACCAGTTACCGGGCCCCCAGCGATTGACCAGCGCACCGGGCACCGGCCGTTTGCCGGTCTCGTCCCACTCCACCAGCGGCACGCCGTTCTGCCGCGCGTAGCGCAGCCGCCCGAGCAATGGGTCGGCGTCGCGCCAGGTCTGCATTCGCACGCGGCCGTCGATCGACACCGCGAGGGTCGCGAGCCCCGGCTGCAGCGCGCTCAGCACCACCTCTTCCTCGATGAATCCGTAATGGCTGCCGTGATTACGGGTCGCCAGATCGCCATAGCGGAACGCCCCGTGGTAGCGCTTGAAGCCACCGGTGAAGGTGGCGACGGTGCTCGCCGTATCGCGTGGGCTGACCATCCCGGTCATCACCAACGGCTTCAGGTCGGCTATGCCATCGGGCCCGGGCAGCGCGGCATCGCGCACGCTCGCGGGCGGTCGGGCCGACCAGTCCACGCGTGGGTGCTGGGTGCCCATAGAAAAGCCCAGTGAGAAGCGTTCGAGATCGAATGCCACCAGGTAGACCAGCGCCGAGCGCTCCACCTCATCAAGACCGGCGACCCGGTCCCTGAAGCCGCTCAGGATTCCGGCGGCCACGGCCTGCGGCTCGATGAGGCTCAGATGGACACCGTCGATATCCCGAGCTCGATACCATTGGCCGATGCCGAGCTGTCCCGGCCTGGGACCATCGACGGCGATGCCCAGGTTGCCGCTGTCAATGAGCCGATTCTCGAACGGCGGCTGCAGATCCGCCGGGCGCGGCCCCTCGGCGCTCGCGGTGGCCGGCGTATCCGTGCTCGAGGTCCTGGCCCGCTCCAGCTCGGCGTCCTTGAATACCGTGTCCTTGGCCAGATCGATGAGACCCTCGCCGCCCCACAGATGGTCCCGAACCAGGTCGACCACCGCCTCGAGTCGGGTCTGACGCCCACGCACCGGGTTGCGCAGGAACAGTCGCCCTTCACACAAGGACACGTAGGGCAGGTTCGCGCGTGCCGCCCGCGCAAGCTCGTCGGCAGCCCACAGTGGACAGCGCCTGCGTTCTGCGTCCTCAGCGATCAACAGACCGTCTCGAAATCCGGGATCCAGGATCAGGGAGTGAGGCTTCGTGCTGGCGGTCTCCAGATGGTAGTGCTCGACCGGTCGATCGGCGAAGCGCAGCTCGAGCAGATACCAGACACCAACCCGTGGATTGAGATCGGTGAGGCTGGCGACACCTTCGCGGCCATCCCTGGCGGTGATCGGCTGGCTGGCTGTTTGCCGGTATTGCTGCAGCTCGACCACGCTGTCTGGCACATCCGCCGCCGACGCCGGCGCTGGGGAGCCCAGCGCCAGCAATCCGGCCAGCAACCCCACCAACGAAGAAACGCCGATACCTACATTGCGATGATCCATACCACCACCATCAACACCAACAGGATCCGGCTCACCTTGTCGCGCTGCGCGAACACCAGTGGATCATCGTGCATGAGGCCACGATGGGCCATCAGCCACAAATAGCTGTCCCAGTACAGCAGCAAAGGACAGATCCCCCACAGCAGCTCGGGTGTCCGATACAACGCCTGACCGCTGGCGCTGTCGATGTACAGCGCCAGCACCAGCACCGAGAGATAGCCCGCGCCGCCCCCCAGAGATGACAACAGCTCGGCATCATCGAGTCGATACCCACGGGCACGTGCGGTGGGCCCGTCCACGGCACGCATGGTCATCAGCTCGGCGTAGCGCTTGACCAGCGCCAGACTGAGAAAGGCGAACATCGAGAACGCCAGCAGCCAGGTCGACGGCCAGATATCGACCGCGGCCGAGCCGGCCGCGATACGCAGGGTGTACAGGGTCGCCAGCACCAGCACATCGAGGATGACCACGGACTTCAGACGCAGCGAATAGGCGACGTTGACCAGGAAATACAGCGCCAGCAGAGCCATGAAGCCCCACGGCAGCAACAGCCCGATGAGCAGCGCGCCCACCAGCAGCACCGGTATGATGGTCAGCGCGGCGGCCATGGAGACCTTGCCGGAGGCGAGCGGGCGATGGCGCTTGCTCGGGTGACGTCTATCGGCGCCGAGGTCCATCAGATCGTTGAGGACATAGACGCTGGATGCGCACAAGCCAAAGGCCGCGAAGGCGAGCGCCGCCACGGCCAGATGCTCGGGCTCGACGATGCGGTGCGACGCGAGCAATGGTACGAACACCAGCACGTTCTTGACCCACTGATGCATGCGCAGCTCTCGCAGCAGGTCGCGTGCGCTACCCGCGTCCGGATCCTGCAGCCACTGCACACGCGGATCCGGATCCGGCCGGCGGCCGACCACCAGGCTGATTCTTGCCGACCGTCTGACCGCGTGGTCATGGTCACCGTCACCGAGATAGTCGAAACCCTGCTCGCCGAACTCGTCGACCAATCGCGAGCGCTTGCGGCTGCCGGTCAGATTGGTCTGCCCATCGCTCGCCAGCACCGCCTCGAACAGCCCCAGATGAGCGGCGACACGCGCTGCAAGGCCGGCATCCGCGCCGGTCGCCAGCACCACGCGGCGGCCGGTGGCACGCGCTTGGCGCAGATGCTCGAGCACACAGCGACGATAGGGCAATGTGAGCGGGTCCGGCATCACCCGCTGCGCGAGCTGCGCCTTGAGATTGGCCCGTCCACCACGCAGCCACCACAGCAGCGCCGCGAACAGATGCAGCGGCTGACGTTTGAGCAGCAGCAGCAAGGACTCGACCAGCAGGTCGGTGCGTACCAGGGTGCCGTCCAGATCCACCGCGAGCGGCGGCTCAGCCGTTTCAGGCAGGCGTGTCGAGGTCGGCCCGTCGGTTGCCGTGTCAGTAACCGTCAATGGCCCAGGTAAATCATCAGGCGCGGGTCGGTCGGCAGCCGACCATGAGAGCTCTGCGCTTGCATCGGGTTCTTGCATGACGACAAACGGTGGCCTGACGAGTCGCCTCGAGATCACGCTCCGGACGACAATGGGATGGGGACGCTCGAGCGGACGCATATCGTATCGACTATAGCAGCGACGCGTGCCGGGCCCGGCGCGGCGGGCGGGTGGCTAGGTATTCATCCGGATCCCGGTTCGCCCGATAGGCATCCCGCCCTGTCAGAAGAACCATTTGGCCAGCGCCAAGGCCCCCTGTCGCCACGGCACCCGATGCGAGATCCCGGTGCGAGACCCGATCCGCTGCTTGTGCTGCACATACCAATGATAGTTTCGCAGCAGCGCGTCGCGGTTCGAATATCTCGGCTCGAAGCCGAGCGCGGCGCGGATCCGCTCGGTGCTCACATAGCTGTCGGTAGCCGCGGTCTCGTAGATCCATTGATAGAGCGGCGACAGGCGCAACGCTTCGAGCAAGCGCAACACCAGGATCAACGGAGCCGCCGGCAGCGAGACGATGCGCCTACCGTGCCCGGCCGCGTCCAGCACCGCCTGGAAATCCTCACGCAGCGTGCCGAACTCGGCCGCGCCGACGTTGAAGGTATCGTTGGCACGATCGGCCGGCGCCGTTGCACACAGCTCGATGGCCCTGCACAGGTCGGCGACGTCGAGCAGCTGGTAGCGATTCCGGCCGCTGCCGAGGATCGGGAAACCGTGTCCCTCGCTGGCCCATTCGTAGAGCATGCTGAACACGCCCAGACGCTCGGGGCCGACGAAGGTCTTCGGCCTCAGCACCGGCACGCACAGACCGCGCGTGCGAAACCCTTCACAGATCCGTTCGGCGTCGATCTTGGCCTGACCATAAGGCCCCACGCCTTGCAGCGGATCGGTCTCGACGAGGGGATGATGGTCGGGGATGCCGTAGACCGCGGTCGAGGAGATGAACACCACCCGTTGCACGCCGTGCGCCAGGGCGGACTCGAGCACGATCCGTGTGCCGTCGACGTCGACGGCGTGGATCTCCTCGGCACGATACAAGGGCAGCGCCGCCGCGCAGTGAGCCACCCAGTGCACGCCCGACATCGCGGCGTCCACGCAGTCACGGTCCCGCACGTCGCCGACGCATGACTCGACGCGATCGCGTTCCGGATGGTCGAAGGGCGCACAATCCAGGGCGCGCACACGATGACCGCTCTCGAGCAGCTGACGCACGAGGTTGATACCGAGAAAGCCCGCGCCACCGGTGACCAGGACCCGCGTGCCGCGCACGCGCTCCAGCGGCGACTCGAAGGCAGGGTTCGCTGTCATCACACGCTCTCCGCAAGGCTGGTCCTAGAGCCCACCTGGCATCGATTGGATCGACCGGGTGACCACCGGGAAGGACGGTGCCCGCGCTTGACTCTAAGATAGGTGAACCTCGGAGATCCACGCCCGGTCATCGCCGGCGCGATTACATGGACTCACGCATCACCCGGCCACGGCATGCTGGCGGCCCGAGCCGACCGGATCCGACACCAACATCGACCCTTGGACAGCGACTCATGCAATCACCTCATCGAATCTCGATCATCGGCCTCGGCGTGATGGGTCAGCGGATGCTACACAACATGCACCGCTATCCCGGATTCGAAGTGGTCGCGGCTTTCGATCCGGACCCCGCCGCCCGTCGCCATACCCAGTCTGCGTTTCCGGCGGTGACGGTGGTGGCGGACGCCGAGTCGGCGATCCAGCGCGACGATGTCGGTGCGGTGTACATCGCCTGCCCACCGCTGTGGCACGAGACGCACGCGCGCAGTGCCGCCGATGCCGGCAAGGCCGTGTGGTGCGAGAAGCCGCTGGGTGTGAACGTGCAGGACAGCACGCGCCTGGTCGAGCATGTGACGCGCGCCGGAGTGGTCAACATCGTCAACTTCTCGCTGGCCAGCGCCTCGGCCACCTTCGAGATCGAGCAACAGCTGGCCAGCGGCGCGCTGGGCGAGATCCGCGGCGTGGACATCCGCGTGCACTTCTCGCAATGGCCACGCGCCTGGCAGATGGCGGCGGCCGGCTGGCTGAGCTACCGGGAGGAAGGTGGCTTCACACGTGAGGTGCTGTCGCACTGGATCTACCTGAGCCGGCGTCTGTTCGGCCCGCTGGCCCTGACCGGCGCCCGCACCCGCTACCCCGACGACAACCTGGCGGAGACCCACACCGTCGCCCTCCTCGACGCCGATGATGTGCCGATCGGCATTGCCGGCAGCGTCGGCGGTCAGGGCCCGGACCTCGTTGAATACACTATCTGGGGCAGTAAGCGGTCCTACCGGATCCTCGACTGGAATCAGCTGTGGGTGTGCGACGAGGGCCAGCATGACGATAGCCCGAATCCGGCGTGGCGGGCGGCGCTGCCGGAGATCGCCGATCCGCGCGAGACCGGCTATGCCAATCAGCTCGACAACGCGGCCAGGGCGCTGGCCGGCGAGGCGCACTCGATGCCGGACTTCGCCACCGCGCTGCAGGTCCAGACGCTGGTCGAGGACATTCTCGAATCGTGACGACGCGGGCGCCGTGCGGCGGTTTTCTTTGTGCGGCGGCTTCTCAGCGGCTCAGCGGCTCGGACCGTTCATCGTAGAGATGACAGGCGACCCGATGATTGGCGTCGACCTCACGCAGCGCCGGCTCGTCAATGCGACATCGCTCCAGCACGAACGGGCAACGCGGGTGAAAACGACAGCCACTCGGTGGGTCGAGCGGCGACGGCACCTCGCCGGACAGCTCCAGCTCGTCCCTCTCGGAGCCATCACAATCCGGCGGCCGGGCCGGCAGCACCGCCGCGAGCAGCGCCTGTGTATAGGGATGTCGCACTGATTCGAACAGCTGCTCGGTAGGCGCATACTCGACGACCTTGCCCAGATACATGACCGCCACCTGGTCGGCCATGAAACGTACCGTCGCCAGATCGTGTGCGACGAGCAGATAAGCAACGCCGTCGCGCGCCTGGATGTCCTTGAGCAGATTCATCATCTGGGCGCGAATCGATACGTCTAGCGCCGATACCGGCTCGTCGAGCACGATCAGATCGGGCTGTAGGGCGAGCGCCGCGGCCAGCGCCACACGCTGTCGCTGACCACCGCTGAACTCGTGCGGGAAATGCTGCGCCTGCTCCGCGCGCAAGCCCACGCTCTGCAACAGCTGGCTGACACGGCTCTCGATGGCGCGCGCATCGAGCGAGCCGTTCACCACCAAGGCCTCGGCGATGATCCGTCCGACCCGCATTCGTGGGTTGAGCGAGGACCAAGGGTCCTGGAAGACTGCTTGCACTCGGGCCCGATATTCGCGCAACGCCGGCCCCTGGCGACCGTGCACCGGCTCACCATCGAGCAGGACCTCGCCGCCGGTCGGCGACTCCAGATCCAGCACCAGCCTGGAGACAGTGGTCTTGCCGCATCCGGACTCGCCGACCAGACCAAGCGTCTGCCCGGCGGCGATCTCGAAGCTCACCCCATCCACCGCCTTCACGTGCCCCACGACCTTGGCAAAGACGATGCCCCTGGTGTACGGAAAATGCTTGTAGAGGTTCTTGACCTCGAGCAGTGGTGCCTCACTCATGAGCTCTGCACCCGCCAACAGGCCGCACTGTGCTGGTCCGACAATGGAGACGTTTCGGGATAGCGCTCGACGCAACGCTGATCCGCATACGCGCAACGCGAGACGAAGCGACAGCCAGCCGGCATGTCGGTGAGCACCGGTGGCTGGCCCTCAATGGTCGGCAAGCGCTCCGGTGTCTGCGTCATTGCGGGCACCGAGGCTATCAGACCCTGCGTGTAGGGATGCGCGGGACGCTCGAATATCTCGCGTACCGGTCCGGTCTCGACGATCCGGCCCGCATACATGACCGCCACCCTGTCACACATGCGCGCCACCACGCCGAAGTCGTGGGTGATGAACAGCAGCGCCATGCCCAGACTGCGCTGCAGGCTCTTCAGCAGATTCAGATACTGAAGCTGGATGGTGACATCCAACGCGGTGGTTGGCTCGTCCGCAATCAACAGCTGCGGCTTGCAGCTCATCGCAATCGCGCCGACCACACGCTGCTTCATACCACCGCTGAGCTGGTGCGGAAACTGCTCCACACGCTGCTCCGGCGCGGCCAGACGGACTTCCTTGAGCATCGCGATCGCACGCTCGGTCAGGCTCTTGCGGCTGCCTGGGTGCTGCTTGGCGATCGCTTCTCGAAGCTGATTGCCGATGGTGAACACCGGGTTCAGCGAGGTCTGCGGATCCTGCAGGACCATCGCGATGTCACGTCCCCGGATCTCGCGCATCTCACGGGCGCTCTTGTCGAGCAGGTTCTCGCCGTTGAGCAGGATCTCACCGCCGACCGTGCGTGCCGCCGCCTTCGGCAACAATCTCAGCAACGACAAGGCGGTGATGCTCTTGCCACAGCCGGACTCACCGACCAGCCCGAGCACCTCACCGGCGTGCACGTGAAAGCTGACGCCGTCGACCGCCTTGACCACCCCACGACGCAGGAAGAAGTGGGTTTGAAGATTACGAACCTCGAGCAGCGGCTGCTCGTTCGCCCCATTCAGCGCGGCGTGCGTGCTCAAACCCGTCGATGTGGCTGACATCCGAACGCTCCCGCTCTCACAGCTGTCTCAGCTTCGGATCCAACCGGTCACGCAGCCAGTCTCCGAACAGATTGAACGCCAGCACCACCAGCGTGATCGCTATCCCCGGGATCAGCGACAGCCACCAGGCGCTGTAGATCTTGCTTCGCCCCTCGGCAACCATCAGCCCCCAGGTCGGGGTCGGCGGTGGCACCCCCGCGCCGAGAAAGCTCAATGACGCCTCTGCGACGATGATGACGCCGATATTCAGGGTGACCAGCACCATGAAGGTGTTGAGCACATTGGGCAGGATATGGGTCAGCATGATGCGCAGGTTCGAGCAGCCGTGAACCCGCGCCAGGGAAACGAAATCGCGCTGCTTCAGGGTCAGCACCTCGCCACGGACCACGCGCGCGAAGTTGGCCCACAGGAACAGGCTCAGCGCCAGCACCAGGGTGCCGAAGCCCTGCCCCATGGTCACCGCAAGCAGCAACGCGAAGAGGATCGTCGGGAAGGCGAATGCCGCGTCGACGATACGCATGATCACGGCGTCCACACGGCCGCCGACGTAGCCCGAGACGATGCCGAGCGCAAGTCCCACACCGCCCCCGACCAGCAGGGTGAGCACGGTCACCAGCAGGCTGACGCGCGCGCCGTAGCACAGTCTAGCCAGCACGTCCCGGCCGAGGATGTCGGTGCCGAGCAGATGCTCGATACGCCCCCCCTCCTGCCAGACCGGAGGCAACAGCTTGTCGGCAAGCGACTGATCGATGGGTGAGTGCGAGGTGATCCACGGCGCGAACAGCGCGGCGAAGACCATGGCCGAGATAATCGCGATGGATGCCCAGGGTAGCGTCCGCATGCGTGCTCTCTACTCGAAACGAATCCGCGGGTCGACATAGGCATAGAGAATGTCGACCACCAGGTTGATGCTCAATATCAGCAGCGCGTCCATGATGATGACCGCCTGCAGCAGCGGATAATCCCTGAAGATCACCGCCTCGTAGGTCAGCCGGCCGATTCCAGGCCAGGCAAACACCGTCTCGGTGACGATGGCGCCGGTGACCAGTCCGCCGAGGAACACCCCCCAAAGGCTCAACACCGGAATCAGCGCATTACGCAGCGCGTGCTTGCAGACCACCACCAGCTCGCGCAGCCCCTTGATGCGCGCGAGCTTGACGAACTCACTATCGAGTGTCTCCAACATGCTCGAACGAATCAGACGCATCAAGCCAGCGACCAGGAAGGTACCCAGCGTGATGGTCGGCAGCACATAGTGATCGATGCCGCCCATACGCCCGGATGGCAGCCATCGAAGCTGCACGCTGAAGACGAAGATCAACACGATCGCCAGCCAGAAGTTCGGCGTTGCGATGCCGAGCACCGCGATGGTCCCGGATATCCGATCGATCCAGCCACCCCGGTACACGGCGGAGAGCACGCCGAGCGGGATGGCCATGACCAGCGCCAGGATCATGGCCGGCGGGATCATCAGCAGGGTATTGGGGAAGCGCGAGAAGAACAGATCGATGGCCGGCTGCTTGTAGCGTATCGATTGCCCCAGATCCCCATGCAGCGCATCCCAGACGAACACCTGGAACTGGACCAGGATCGGCCCATCCAGCTTGAGCCGTTCGATGAGTGCCTGACGGTCCGCCTCGGTGGCGTCCTCGTCCAACATCATGTCTACAGGATTGCCGGTCAAGCGGCCGATGAAGAACACGATTGAGGTCACCAGCACCAGCAGCAGCACCCCCTGCAGCAGCCGCCGAATGATGTAACGCTGCATCCTGTATTGCCCCGATCAAGTCCGGTCCAGCAGCGGCACGGCGCGGCACCGGCTCACCGCGCCGTGCCCCCAACGGTCTACCAGGACTTCTGCTCGGCGCGCGGAATGCGCTGGAACACGTCCCCGAACTCGTGCCGCCCCGGAATCGGCTCGAAGGCGCCGACGATCTCCGGGTTGACCGCCCAGTAACCCATCCCCTCGATCACCGGAACCGCCTTCCAGGTATCGGCAACGGTCTGGATCATCTTGTCGGTGAGCTCGGCCCGCTTGGCGGGATTCTTCTCGGTCGACACCTTCACGTAGAGCTCGTCGAAATTCTTGCAGAACTCGTCACACTCTTCCGTATCGCCGAAGTGGTGGATACGACTGGTGCTGGTGAAGGCGCTGGCATAACGCGGCGCGGCGATCGGACGTCCGGCGGTGCGGAACATCGACCCACCGCCCGCAATCGCGTCTTGATTGCCCCGGTATATGGGCTGGAAGGCGCCCCATTCATAGTGCTTGAGCTTGACATCGATACCGATCTTGGTCCAGAAGTCCGCCAGCACCTGACCGATCTGGACCATGAACGGTGTGCCGGGCAGCGCCGTGTTGGCGAACTTCATCTCGAAGCCATCCGGATAACCGGCCTCCGCCAACAGCGCCCTGGCCCGCTCCGGATCGTAGCGAAGCGATTCTTTAGCCCAATTCTCCCAACGCTGGATGTCCGAGTCCACGCTGTAACGATACACCGCCCAGGGCAACGGCATGCGCGCCTGGCCATACATGACGTGGTCTATGATCTGCTGGCGATCGATGGCCAATGACAAGGCCTCGCGTACCCGAATGTCGGCAAGCGGCGAGTCCTTGTTCTCTTCCCTGTAGGTGCCCCACAGCTCGTACACCGCCTGCATGGTGCCCGGAACCGAAACCAGCTTCAGGCCGCTGCCTTCGATCTCGCGAATGGATTCGGGGCTGACACTGGCAATGGCCGCCTCACCGGTGCGTACCATGGCGACCCGGGTGCTCTCCTCGGGGACCAGCAGGATACGCAGCCGTTTGAAGCTCGGCGTGCCGCGCCAGTGTGGACCCTCGACCGCCTCGTATTCGACGTAGTCACCCGGCACGTTCTCGACGAACTTCCACGGCCCGCTGCCGACCGGATGGCGGCGAAACTCTTCGACCCCCACGGACTCGATGTATTTCTTCGGCATCAGCTGGCCTTCCTGGAAGACCGCGCGGCTCAGGCTTGCCGGGAAATGTACCTGCACACCATTCGTATTGACCCGAACCGTATAGTCATCGAGAACCTCGATGCTCTTGACGTTGCGCCGCAACGACGCGGCTCTGGAGGCCATCGAATCCTTCGACATGGTGCGTTCCAGACTGAATTTCACGTCGTGCGCGGTGAGCGGATCGCCGTTGTGCCATTTGACGTCGTCGCGCAGGTAGAAGGTCCAGCTCAGACCATCGCTGGCGAGCTCCCAGCGCTTTGCGACCCCCGGACCAATACCGCCCTTCTCGGTATCGAATCCAATCAGGGCATCGAAAATCGGTGCCTGGTAGTGCGCATGTGGCGCCCGGCTCTCGAGGATCGGGTCCATGGTCTGGCCGCCGAGGGTATCGAGCGCAACGACCAGCGTGCCCTTCTGCTCGGCGGCAGATGGTGTGATGGCCAGCGTCGTCAACAGCAGCGCCGCCAGAACGCTGACAAGAACTCTCACATGCGTCATGCTCCACCTCCGTCTGGTTATCGGATGAGGCGGGCACTCGCGACCCATTCTTCTAGTTGTTTGCCGTCGTCGCTGCTTCGGCGTCGTCCGCAGATCGAGCGGTTCAATCGGCCCGGTCGAGGTAACTCGAGAAGAGCTCGAGCCGACATCCGCGCAATGTACAGATGCCGTTCCCAAGCACAGCCTCACGCACCCACCGGTCAACCCATCGGTACGCGACGCTGCACTCGTCGTCTTCGACCTCACGTTGTGCTGCACAATTGAATGTCTAGGTACACATTCGCGCCGTTCAAGATTTCAATACGAAGCGACGCGATACCACTTTGTGCAATGCACGACCGAAACGCCGGTGCCCGTTCCGAACCGAGTATGGTTCAGCCGATTCGCAAAAGTCCAGCGCGGGCATGACGACTACTCGGTCAATGACGCTGACGATGTCACGGGCCCAGCGCCATGTCATGCGATACGCTGGGCATCGGTCCGGCCACCGCGAGCGCAAGCGCGATCTCACCATGTCGGGTCGTGTTCGACGTGGACAGCGAATCGTGTCCATTACTTCGCCTTACGATGATGACCAGAAGGTGACCATTCAGACGCAATGCTGCGGTCACCTCATCTTTCAACCCATTGAGGTAAGACGTCATGGCATATGTAGAGACCGAAGCGCAGGGTCAGGTGTTGATCGTCCGGCTCAACCGGCCAGACCGACTGAACGCCTTGAGCACCGTGATTCGCGAAGGCATGGCCGAGGCCTTCACGGAGTTCAGGCGCAACGAACAATACGAGGTGGCGATACTCACGGGCACCGGTCGCGGCTTCTGCGCTGGCGAGGACATGAAGGAATCACTGGAACGTGGCGCCCCCGGCTCGCCGGGCCGAACGCTCAGTGACCCCTTCCACGACCGGACCTTGGAGAAGCCGGTGATCGCGGCGATCAACGGCTTCGCCATGGGTGGCGGCTTCATGCTCGTGGAGCGAACCGACCTGCGGGTCGCGGTCAAGGGTGCGGTGTTCGAGATCTCGGAGGCCAAGCGATGGTTGCTCGGCGGCTACAATCATGGCTTCATTGCTGGTCTGCCGCATCCCATCGCCACGGAGATGGCGTTGGGCTTCCGTTTCACGGCCGAGCGTCTGTACGAGGTGGGCTTCATCAACCGACTGGTGGAGGCCGACGAGCTGATGCCGACGGCGTTGCAGATGGCCGAGCATCTGTTGACCCTGCCACCGGCCTCCAGGGTGAATACCGTTCACATGATGCGGAACATGGTCCCGCGGGTTCCACCTGAGCTGCAGAAGCTGGCTGCCGCGCTGCACGAGCACGGCTGCAAGGACGACCGCATGGAGTCCAGACGGGCCTTCGCGGAAAAGCGCAAGCCGGCATTCAAGGGCTGGGACGATCCCGAGGATCGCTACCGGATGCCGACCCTCGAGAGCCTGGGCGAAACGCCGCGGGAGTGAGCCGGCGACCATGGCAGGTCTCGATCGCGTCACTCGAGAAGCATGGACCCCGGGGCCAGGTAACGTGGCAGCCATCTTGACAAGAAACCCATCAGCACATAGTGAGGTCAAGGCATGAGCGAGCAGACTGGTCCTCTACACGGCGTACGCGCGGTTACCTGTTCCACCGCTCAGGCAGGCACCGTGCCCTACATGCTCATGGCCGACCTCGGCGCCGAGGTCATCAAGATCGAGACGCCCGGGGTCGGTGACAGCTCCAGGAAGGCCGGGGAGATCATGGGCGATGGCATCAGCTCCTTCTTCGAGACCAACAACCGGGGCGTGAAGAGCCTGACCTTGAACCTGAAGAGCGACGAGGGGCGGGAGATCCTCTACAAGCTGGTGAAGACCGCGGACATCTTCGGCCAGAATTTCCGTCCCGGCGCTGCGGAGAAGAATGGTTTCGACTACGAAACCCTGAAGCGCATCAATCCTCGTCTGGTGTACGCCTCGGTGTCCGGCTACGGTCAACGCGGACCACACGCGGCGTTGCCGGGCACCGATGCGGTCGGCCAGGCCCTGAGCGGTGTCGCCGAGGCCTACTCGGTGCCGGGCTTGCCGATGCGAACCGGTATCGTCTCGGTCGCCGACGAGTCGTGCGCAATCCTGACCTTCGGTGGCCTGCTGGCGGCCCTGCACCACGCGCAGCGCACCGGCCAGGGCCAGCACGTGGACATCGCCATGATCAACGCGCTGATGTTCACCGACGACTACGTGCACTTCGCCATCGACAAGGTGCGCATCGTCAACGGCGGCGGCTAGGTGTTCCACGCCACCGGCGGGCCGATCTAGCTGGCCGGCGACGAGAAGTGGTACTGGCGGGTGCTCAACACCCGGGCCGGCCTGGCCGACCCCACCCCCGAGGGCGCCGATCTGCCCACCAAGATCCGCCTGCGCCGTGAGGCGATCGAGCAGTACCTGCTGTCCTTCCCCGACCGGGAGTCGCTCATCGCCAAGCTCAACGAGGTCAACCTGGCCTGGGGCGACGTGTTCGACTACCGCGAGGTGATCGACAAGCAGGGCTCGATCGAGGGCCGCCAGATCATCACCGAGGTGGACGACCGCGACGGCGGCCGGCGCAAGGTGACCAACACGCCCTACCGCTTCTCCGACGCCGACGCCGCGGTGCGCGGACCGGCCGCCTACCGCGGTGAGCACAACTACGACGCCGTGCAGGACTGGCTGGGCGCGCCCGCCAGCGAGATCGACGCGCTCGTCGAGCAGGGCGTGCTGCTGGCCGACGAGATCGTCGCCGCGATGCAGGCCATGGGCATCGGACAACCGGTCGTCGCGTGACGAAGGTCAGAACGGGCTGAGCATTCGGTCGGCGTACCAGTTCATCCCCATCGCGCGCAGCTCCGCCTGCGCGTGTTCGACGCGTCGCGCGCTACAGGGGCGGCCCGCAGATGCTTCGAGCCGAGCGGCCAGCGTTTCATTGAGCGCATTTTCGCGTCGCGAGCCACGCAAGCGTGCAGACAGGTCCGCGCGCTTCATCCATCGCGCGCAGTCGTCGGGGCGGTCGGCCTTTGCCGCCAACCGCGCGAGCGCGCGACTGGCGGCGGCCTCGCCCAGACGCTCGCCGTGTCGCGCCCGCAGAAGGACATGGGCCGCGTAGCGCCGCGCGCTCGCAATATCGCCGACATCTGCGCAGGCTTCGACCAGCCAGCTGT
>JAGRHX010001520.1 GCA_020444775.1 Gammaproteobacteria bacterium | reverse complement strand
CCTGGGGTGTTGACCCCGCGATAGGAATGGTTGACCTCTCGACACCGCTCCCGTAGCGTCCCGCCGATGACCTACTGTGTCGCCGTCAAAGTGGATGAAGGGCTGGTGTTCGTCTCCGACTCCCGCACCAATGCTGGCGTCGACCACATCAGCACCTATGCGAAGATGCACACGTTCTGCGGCGACGGGACTCGATTCTTTGTTCTGCTGAGCGCGGGCAATCTCGCAACAAGTCGAGCCGTCGTCACTCACCTCCGACACGACATGGTGGACGGAGCCAAAATCAGCCTGAACACCGTAAAGCACATGACCGAAGCGGCGGACTATATCGGTCAAGTCAGCCGTGATGAGCAGCAAAAGCACGGCAAGCGTGTGCGGAACGATCAGTTTTGTGCGGACGCTACCTTTATTCTTGGAGGACAGATCCAAGACGAAACACATTCGATTCTGATGATTTATCCAGAGGGCAACTACATCCCGGTCTCTCGCCATTCGCCATTTCTCCAAATCGGCGAGGACAAGTACGGAAAGCCCATTCTCGATCGCATCATCGAGCAAAAACTGAGTTTAGAAGTTGCAGGCCGGTGCGCGCTCGTATCGATGGATTCCACGATGCGCAGCAACGCCAGCGTGGGGCCGCCAATCGATCTGCTGCTCTACTCGGCGGGCACCCAAAGGCCGGGTAGCCAAGTGACGTTGGGTGAGGACGACGAATACCTGCGTGCGCTCCGGCGCGGCTGGCAGGACAGCTTGAAGGCGGCTTTCCTGCAGCTCCCCGAGCTTCCCCTCCCTTCACCGGACGCGCGACAAGCCGACGACGACTAGGAACCAAGGGCTTCGACCCTAGGCGCATCCTGGCGGCGCAGGTCAAGCGTGTACTGGCTCTCCTCGGCGTACGAGGGTTCTGTGAGAACTTGTTTGGTGCCTACGCGGTCCTCTGTCAGGCGCCACCGGGCTTGCTGACGCCTCCGTGCCTCCGCAAGATCGCCTGGGAGGTCATCATACCGCGCGGCATCTGGATTCCAGAAATAGTATCGACCAGAAGCCCGCACGATGCCCGTGTCGTCGATGACTTCGATCTGCAAAGGCGATTGCACCGCAATGTGAGGATGAAGAGCGGGCCACCCGCTTGCCGACTTGTAGCGCACACCTGCCACCTGCATCCCGTCGACCTCTCGCAGAGAGACCGCTACTCCGTTTACAACGACACGGTGCTCCGCCATCGCGCGGCCATTCGGAATCGAGAGTTCAATGCGGTCCGTGGAGTTGTCGACCACTCGCGACGTGGTGCCACCATCTGCGATCTCCGCCATCAGCGGCCAGGGTTCGAGCGCCTGACGCACAAGCACCTCGTCCCCGCCAACGGTGAGCCGACCCAACAATGGGAAACGTTGATGAAAGAACGGCTCTAGCCATTGAAGATTGAAGCGAAGCCCCGCGGCTTCGAGCTCCTCACAGATCCGTTTGAGATCGTGCCAGAGGAGACTCGGCAACATGTATGCGTCATGAAGCATCGCACCCCACCGGATGAGGGGTCCGGTACATGGCTTCGTTGCGAGCATGGCGACGATCGCGCGCACGAAGAGCGTGGCAAGCGACTGTTGGGCAACATCGGGCATGGTCTCGAAAGCCCGGAGCTCGATCAGTCCTTGCAGACCTGTTGGGGAGTCAAAGTTCCAGAGCTTGTCGAGGCAGATCTCGGCTCGATGCGTATTGCCACCGCTGTCGGTC
>JAGRHX010000180.1 GCA_020444775.1 Gammaproteobacteria bacterium | reverse complement strand
TGGGTGCCGGATGCCCTGGCAAGCGACCAGTCGGCACGGCAACGGGCCTTGGACATCAGCCGCTCCTTCATCGTGCAGGCACCGGCCGGCTCTGGAAAGACCAGCCTGCTGGTCAAGCGCTACATCAAGCTGCTCTGCCAGGTCGAGTGGCCGGGTCAGGTGCTCGCCATCACCTTCACCCGCAAGGCGACCAGCGAGATGCGCGAACGGGTGCTCGATGCCCTGCAACTCAGCCAGCGGCCGGTACCCGAGTCCGCCCACGAGCGTGAGCTGCACGCGCTCGCCGTAAGCCTGCACGAGCATGCAACCCGGCGTGGCTGGCGTCTGCTCGAGCAGCCCGAGCAGCTCGCCATCAGGACCATCGACGGTCTGTGCGCGACGCTGGCCCGACGCATGCCTTGGACCTCCGAGCTGGGCGCGGTGCCGGCCATCAGTGACGATCCGGCACAGCTCTACAAGCTGGCGGCGCGTGCCGTGCTCGATCATCTTGCCGTCGGCGGCCCGAGCGCCGAAGCGGTGGCGAGCGTGCTCGAGCATCACGACAATCAGGCCTGGCAGGTCGAGCGCAGCCTGTGCGAGATGCTGGCCCGTCGGGACCAGTGGGCGCGACACCTGCACGCGGCCCTGCTCGGGGCGGGGGAGGCCGCCGATCGGACCTTCAGGATCTATCTCGAATCGACCGTCGACGCGTTGCTGCGAAGCACACTGGAGCCGCTCGCCGAGCTGGCGCCGGCCGAGCACGGCCGTAGCCTGTGCGAGATACTCGCCGAGCTGGGCATGTACAGCGTCGTCGGCAGTGACGCGGGAGTGGCCGACGACCGCGATACGCGTGCCGCCTTCGATGCGCTGCTCGCAGGTCACGGCTGGCCGGGGAGCGCCCGTTGCGCTGGCGATGCCGGCGAGGGGGATTGCGGCCCAGGAGATTCCGGCCCAGGACGGACCGATGCCACCGGGCCCGCGGACCCGTCGCGTGGCCAGTCCTTGCTGCTGCGCTGGCGAATCGTGGCGGCGTTGCTGCTGACACGTAAAGGAAACGTGCGCTCGCGCATGCCGGCACGCTTGTTCGATGCCGTGGACAAGAGCCGGCGCAAGCCACTGGGCGACCGTTTGAAGGCATTGTTCGCTGCGCTGCGGGCGCAGCCGCGCTTCGTCGCGGCGCTGGGACAGGTCCCGACCCTGCCCGACGCCCGCTACGGCGAGACCGAGTGGCAGCTGATGCAGGCTGTGCTCGAGGTGCTGCGTCTGGCGCTGGCCGAGCTGCGCCTGGTGTTCGCCCGCCACGCCAGCGTCGACTACGTGCAGCTGGTGGAATCCGCGCAGCAGGCGCTGGGTGACGACGATCAGGGGCCCACTGACCTGGCCCTGAGCCTGGACCATCGGATCCAGCACCTGCTGGTGGACGAATTCCAGGACACATCGCTGTCGCACTTCGAGATCCTGCGGCGACTGCTCGGTGGTTGGACACCCGGAGATGGCCGCACACTGTTCCTGGTCGGTGACCCGCAGCAGTCGATCTACCGATTCCGCGAAGCCTATGTCGGTCTGTTTCTGGAGGTGATGGGCGGGCACTTCGACGACCATCCGGTCACACCGATCACCCTCGGTGCGAACTTCCGGTCGGTGCCCGAGGTGGTGACCTGGTGCAATCGGACCTTCGCCAGACTGCTGCCGGATCGTGACGATCCGATTGCCGGCGCGGTGTCGCATGCCGCGTCCATCGCGACCCGGCCCGCCGGCGCTACGCCAGTCATCGCATCGGGCATCGGACCACGCCCGGGGGCGCTGCCGGCGCACGAGGCGGCGGGGGTCCATCTGCACCCCTTGATCGAGCCGTCCCCGGATGCCGAGAGCGCCCTGGTGGTCGAGCTGGTCGAGGTGGCCCGACACCACGGCACGGTGGCCATCCTGGTACGCTCGCGCACCCATCTGCAGTCGATCCTGCCGGCCCTGGACCGGGCCGGGCTGCGCTACCGCGGCGTGGACATCCATCCGTTGGTGAATCAGGGCGTGGTGCGCGATCTGCTGATGCTGACCCGAGCGCTGTTGCAGCCGCTGGACCGGATAGCCTGGTTGGCGGTGCTGCGCGCACCCTGGTGCGGACTGACGCTCGTCGAGCTGCATCAGCTGGTCGGTCACGCGCCGGATCGGCCGATCTGGACGTTGATCAACGATACCGCG
The DNA here is from genome assembly GCA_020444775.1 of Gammaproteobacteria bacterium. The sequence goes on along the minus strand of JAGRHX010000180.1, from coordinate 5,462 downwards.
CGATTGTCCGCCCTGGAGCCCGGCAGTCGTGCGCGGCTGCACCGCACCCGCGAGGTGCTCGCCCGGGCGCTGCGCGGGCGCGGCCGCTTGCGGGCCAGACAGCTGGTCGAGCGGACCTGGCTGGCGTTACGCGGTCCGGCCTGCTCGAGCGTCGCTGCCGGCCAATCGGCCGACGCCGTGCTGGCGCATGCCGATCGCTTCTTCGAGGTGCTCTGGCGGCTCGACACCGAGGTGCAGGCGCGTGATTTCATGCGTCTGCAGGACGAGCTGCAGCGCTTGTTCGCCGCGCCGCAGGCCGGCAGCGTGGACGTGGAGGTGATGACCATCCACAAGGCCAAGGGTCTGGAGTTCGATTGTGTGCTGCTGCCCGGGCTGGATCGTGGCAACCGGCCGGACGATCCGCCGTTGTTGCACTGGGCTGAGATCGAGATGGATGGCCGTGGCCGTTTGCTGATGGATGTCAAACCGCAGGCCAGCCGCACGCAGCGCGCGCGCTCGGCGCGCGACAGCGGACCGTTGCTCCACGACTGGCTGGGAGGCTTGCGCGCCGCGCAGGGTCGTCACGAGCTGGCACGGTTGCTGTACGTGGCTTGCACGCGGGCCCGCGAGACCTTGCATCTTATCGGCGGTGCGCGGCGTGGCAGCAAGGAAGGTCTGCGCAACCCGGTGCCCGGGAGCCTGCTCGAGTGCCTCTGGCCGGTGGTCGCCGAGCGTTTCGAAGCGGCCGAGGGCCGTGCGCCGGCGCACGCCGCCGGGCCCGATGACGGTGTGCGCACCGATCCGAGCCAACAGCTGCACAGCGGCCCGGCAGACGGAGGGGGGCAGCTGCTGTTCAGATTGCCACTTGACTGGCAGCCGGTCATGCCACTCGCGCCACCGGCGCCAGGCGTGGCCGGGCTGCAATCGCGGCTGCCCGATCCGGCGCAGTCCAACGCCGTGGAGTTCGACTGGGCCGGTCGCGATGCGCGCCTGCTCGGTATCTGCGTGCACGCCGAGCTCGCCGAGCTCGCTGGACGGCCACTGCCGGACCCGGAGACGCTGCGCGCCGCGCGTCCGCGCTACCGACAGCGTCTGTTGCGGCTGGGGCTGAGCGAGGCTGCCGTCGAGTCTGCCGCCGACCTGGTCGTGGAGGCCGTGTACAACACGCTGAGCGACGAGCGCGGACGCTGGTCGCTGGAGGCCTCGGGACCGGACGCCCATTGTGAGCTGGCGGTGTCCGGCGTGCTCGATGGATGTCTGGTCGACGTGGTGCTCGACAGGACCTTTGTCGACGATGAGGGCACGCGCTGGATCGTCGACTTCAAGACCGGTCGCCACGAGGGTGGCGGACGAGAGGCGTTCCTGGACAGCGAGATGCAGCGATACTGGCCGCAACTGCGCAGCTACGCGCGTCTGATGTCGATGCTGGAGAGTCGACCGATCCGGGTCGGTCTGTACTTCCCGTTGCTCCAGGCGTGGCGGGAGCGGCGCTTCAAGAGCGACCAGACCCCGTTGTTCGGGCGTGCAGACTCTTGAGAAGCCGCCACGTTTGATGTACCTGTCGCGCCCATATGCGGTGATTCGGGTCGGCTGGGGCTGTGGCGCCGGTCCGGGTCCGGTGTCCGCCAGCGGTGGGGGGGCGGAAGACGCCTTCGAGCGAGGAATCGAATGACACGAAAACTATTCATCAGGACCTTCGGCTGTCAGATGAACGAGTACGATTCGGCACGTACCGCTGAGCTGCTCGCCAGCAGCCATGGTCTGCAGCTGACCGACAGGCCCGAGGATGCGGACGTGCTGTTGGTCAACACCTGCTCGGTGCGTGAGAAGGCCCAGGAGAAGGTCTTCTCCGAGCTCGGCCGCTGGAAGCGGCTGAAGCACGCCCGGCCGGACATCGTCATCGGGGTTGGGGGCTGTGTCGCCAGTCAGGAAGGGGCGGCGATCCAGGCGCGGGCGCCGTACGTGGATCTGGTGTACGGGCCACAGGCCTTGCATCGGGTGCCGGACATGCTGGATGAGCTGGCCCGTGGCGAGCGCCGCCGGGTCGATGTGTCGTTTCCGGAGATCGAGAAGTTCGACCGGTTGCCTGAGCCGCGCGCGGATGGGGTCACCGCCTTTGTGTCGGTGATGGAAGGATGCTCCAAGTACTGCAGCTACTGCATCGTGCCCTACACCCGAGGCGAGGAGTTCAGCCGGCCGCTGGACGACGTGCTCTACGAGGTCGCCATGCTTGCCGAGCAGGGCGTCCGTGAGGTGACCTTTCTCGGTCAGAACGTGAACGCCTATGCCGGTGCGATGCACGGCGGCGGACAGTGCGATCTGGCTCGGCTCATCGGCTACGCGGCGGCCATGGATGGTATCGATAGAATACGCTTCACCACCTCGCATCCGCAGGAGTTCAGTCGTGCCCTGATCGAGGTGTACGCGGAGGTGCCGGAGCTGGTCAGCCACCTGCACCTGCCGGTGCAGAGCGGTAGTGACCGGATCCTCGAACGCATGAAGCGCACCTACAAGGTAGAGGACTATCTGCGCACCGTGGAACGGCTGCGTGAGCTGAGACCGGATATCTCCATGTCCTCGGACTTCATCGTCGGCTTTCCGGGGGAGACCGAGGCGGACTTCCAGGCGACACTTTCGCTGGTCGAGCAGGTGGGATTCGATACCAGCTTCAGCTTCATGTACAGCCAACGACCGGGAACGCCGGCCGCGCAGCTTGCGGATGACGTGCCGCTGGCCGAGAAGAAGGCCCGTCTGGCCGAGCTGCAGGCGCGCATCGGTGCCGGTGCGAGCGCCATCAGCGAATCGATGGTCGGCGGTGTGCAACGGGTGCTGGTGGTGGGGCGGGCGAGAAAGGGCGGCGACGACATGTCGGGGCGCACCGAGAACAATCGCGTGGTCAACTTCCCCGGCGGCGATGCGCTGCTCGGTCGTTTCGTCGACGTGCGGATCGTAAGAGCCCTGCCCAACTCGCTGCGCGGCGAGCTGGTCGCCAGCCATCCGGAAGCGGCGTAAGCGGTCGATGTGGCCCAGCCCTACGAGCATCGTGCCACGAACATCGTGCCATGAGCATCGTGTTGGCCGGCAATCGTTCGTTCGTCGGCTGTTCGCAGGTCGTCGAAGCGGCGGCTGGCAATCCTCAGGAAGCATCCATTGACTGATCAAATCCAGGCCGATCCCGAGCTCATCACCAAGGCCTTGACGCTGGCTCCGGCCGATCTGCGGCGTCTGGCCGATCTGTGTGGTCCGATGGACGCCAACCTGCGCGAGATTGAGACCCGCTCTGGTGTCCAGATCAGTAATCGTGGCCACGAATTCCTGCTCGAGGGCGAGGATTCCGCGGTCCGTACCGTGGCGGCGCTGCTGCCGCATCTGTACGAGCGGGCGGCGGAAGGACCCTTGACCGCCGGCCAGCTGCACCTGGAGCTGCAGGAGGCCGAGCTGGAGCTGCGCGGACAGTCCGCGGAGCACGAGGACGTGGTGATCAAGGTCAAACGTGGCCTGATACGCGGCCGTGGCGCCAACCAGCATCACTACCTGCGTCGTATCCGCGCGCACGACATCAACTTCGGTATCGGACCGGCCGGCACCGGCAAGACCTACCTGGCGGTCGCCTGCGCCGTCGAGGCGATGGAGTCGGATCGGGCACGGCGTATCGTGCTGGTGCGGCCCGCGGTCGAGGCCGGCGAGCGCCTCGGCTTCCTGCCAGGAGATCTGGCGCAGAAGGTCGACCCCTATCTGCGGCCGTTGTATGACGCCTTGTACGAGATGTTCGGCTACGACCGGGTGGCCAAGCTCATGGAGCGCAACGTGATCGAGGTCGCCCCCCTGGCCTACATGCGCGGCCGGACCCTCAACGAATCCTTCATCATCCTGGACGAGGCGCAGAACACGACCATCGAGCAGATGAAGATGTTCCTCACCCGTATCGGCTTCGGATCCACCGCGGTGGTGACCGGTGACGTCACCCAGATCGATCTGCCACGCGGACAGCGCAGCGGTCTGGTGCACGCGCATCAGGTGCTGGGCGGCGTCGAGGGCATCAGCTTCACCCTGTTCACGTCCAAGGACGTGGTCAGGCACCCGCTGGTGAAACGCATCCTGGACGCCTACGAGGCCCATGAGCAGAGCGAAGAGCAGGGTCGGGACCGAGGCCGGTCCGACAGTCGTGAGGACAACGCGAATCGGCGCGGTGCGGGCCGCGCACGAGGCGATTGACGGTGGCTATCAGCATCGACGTGCAGCGCGCCAGTCGTTCTCGTGGTCTGCCCGACGACGCCCAGGTGCAGGTCTGGGTGCGGGCGGCGCTCGACGCCTGTGACATGAATGACGGTGAATTGACCGTGCGCTGGGTGGATCTGGCCGAGGGGGCCGAGCTCAATCAGCGGTTTCGTGGTGGTGAACGGGCCACCAATGTGTTGTCATTCGAATGCGAGGCCGGTGATGCGACCTGGCCGCCGCTGCTGGGCGACGTCATCATCTGCGCACCGGTATGCCGCAGCGAGGCGCGGGCTCAGGCCAAGTCGGTGGATGCGCACGCCGCGCATCTGGTGATCCATGGCGTGCTGCATCTGCTCGGCTACGATCATCAAAACGACATAGACGCCGAGGAAATGGAGTCGCTCGAGAGCGCGGTGATGACATCGCTGGACTTCCCGGATCCGTATCTGCCGGCCGCGCCATCGCGCGGCGCCGCGGATGAGCCTCGGACGCGGGGCGCGGACCCCGAGGACGTGGCGGCCTGCGCGTCTGCTGAGGAAACCGCCGGGCGTGGTAGCGCGTCCGCGCGCGGCCTGCCGGTACGCAAGCTGCGGCCATTGAAGCGGATCGTGCGGCGCACCAGCCAGGGGTCGCCACTCGACCTCGCGCTGGCCGAGATCGGCCGAGGCGAGCGCTCGGCCGAAGCTGGCACCGACCCGCCCCGACGCGCCGCGCGAGGTCGAAGACGATGAGCGAGGAACGTCCGAGCAAGGGGTGGCTGGAGCGGCTGGGACAACTCATCGCGGGGGAGCCTCAGGACCGCCAGGCGCTTGTCGAGGTGCTGCGTGACGCCGAGCGTCGCACGCTGCTCGATGCCGATGCGCTGGCCATCATCGAAGGCGCGCTGGAGGTCAGTGAGCTCGAGGTGCGGGACGTCATGGTGCCGCGCTCGCAGATGATCGTCATCCACGTCGACGAGCGTCCCGAGGATTTCGTGCAGGTGGTGCTCGAGTCGGGGCACTCACGCTTCCCGGTCATCGGTGACTCACGCGACGAGGTGCTCGGCATCTTGCACGCCAAGGATCTGCTCGGCTATTTCGCCCTGCCCGAGCCGCGTTCGCTGGATCTGGAGGACATCATCAGACCGGCCGTGTACATCCCCGAGAGCAAGCGATTGAACGTGTTGTTGACCGAGTTCAGGCAGCGGCGTAATCACATGGCCATCGTCGTCGACGAATACGATGGGGTCGCGGGTCTGGTGACCATCGAGGATGTGCTCGAGCAGA
>JAGRHX010000179.1 GCA_020444775.1 Gammaproteobacteria bacterium | reverse complement strand
CCGGGAACGGGTGCTCGGGCGCCAGCCGGTAGTCGATGGACAGCAGCGCGCAGCCGGACTCGGCGGCCAGGAGTCTGCACAGGCCATCGTGGCTCTCCAGATCACCGATCACCCAGCCACCGCCGTGATAGTAGAGGATGACCGGCAGCGGACCCGGGCCCGGCCGGTACAGTCGCGCGGCGATCGCGCCGCCCGGCCCGGGGATGCTCAGCTCGTGCGTCTCCAGCACCGGACCTTCGGAGCCGAACAGCTCCTTGGCACGCAGATTCATGGCGCGGGCCTGCGGTGGGTCCACCGCGTGCAAGGCCGGCGTGCCCTTGGCCTGGGCATCGGCGAGGATCTGCAGCATCCTCGCCGCCCCCGCATCCAGCTTCGGCTCCACATCCGATGACTTTGAATGCCCTGACGATAGCGTATCGCTCATGTGTAGTCCTCCCCGTATCGGTGTCTGGCAACGAACGCCGGCCATATCGAGTCAATCCGTCTGGATGTCGAGCCAACCCTGTTCGGTGACCCGCGCACGGTCACCGTCGCGGAGCAACACCGTGGTGGTCGTGGACTCGACGATACCGGGGCCGGTCAGCACTTGTCCGGTTTGCAGTCCATCGAATTCGAACACGGGCACGCGCCGCCATTCCTCGATATGCACCCGCCGCTCGGCCTTCGCCGGCCGATCCGCGCCGGCCTCGGTGCGTCGCGGCTGCGCCGGTGGCGGCAGGACACCGACGGTGGCGACCCGGGCGTTGACCAGCACCGGTTGCTGCTCTTTGAGGCTATAGGTGTACAGCGCTTCGTGGCGCTGCTCGAAGGCCCGCTTGATCCGTGTGAGCACGTCCGCCGCCTCGAAATCCACATCGTCCAGCGGCACGTCGATCTCGTAGACCTGCTCACCGTAGCGCATGTCCGCGGCACGATGGCTGCGCACCGGGCCGTCGAACCAGGCCTGCATGCGTTCGCGCCCGCTCTGCTCCAGCGTCCGGAACAGCGCTCTCAGCGAGTCAGCATCGAGCAGGTCGGTCTCGCCGACGTGCGAGCGGATCTGCTCGAAGCGAAGCTCACCGGCGAGCATGCCCCATGCCGACAGCACCGACGCGGTGTCGGGCACCAGCACCCGTCGCAGCCCGAGCATGCGGGCGAGCGCGGTGACGTGCAGTCCGGCGGCGCCGCCAAAACCGAGCAGCGCGAAACGACGCGGGTCGACACCACGGCGTACCGTGGCCAGACGTATGCCCTCGGCCATGTGGGTGTTGACGATGCGGTGGACACCGGCCGCGGTGCGTACAGGGTCCATGCCGATGGCCTCGCCGAGCGTGGTCATGGCGCGCAGCGCCGCATCGGCGTCCAGTCGGGCACTGCCGCCGAGGAAGTTGTCCGGGTCCAGATAGCCGAGCACCACGCTGGCATCGGTGACCGTCGCGAGGATCCCACCGCGTCCGTAGCAGGCAGGGCCGGGCTCCGCGCCGGCACTCTGCGGGCCGACCCGGACCAGACCGCCGGCCGTCTGGCTGGCGATGGAGCCACCCCCGGCGCCCAGGGTGATGATGTCCAGGCTCGGCAAGGAGATGGTCTGGTTGGCGATCACGCGATCGGTTGCCAGCGCCGCCTGGCCGTCGACGATCAGTGAGATATCCGTGGAGGTGCCGCCCATGTCCAGCGGGATGAGATCCGACACGCCGGTCAGCGCCGCGACCCGACGCGCACCCGCGACTCCGCCCGCGGGCCCGGACAACACGGTGGCCGCGGCAATCCGCACGGCTTCCTCGACCGGCGCCACGCCACCGTGCGAGAGCATGATCAACAGCGGGCTTGCGTAGCCGGCCTCGGCCAACCGCGTCTGCAACTGCAAGAGGTAACGCTGGATGAGCGGACCTACGCTCGCGTTCACCACCGTGGTGGAGAGCCGTTGATACTCCTTGATCTGCGGCAGCACCTCACTGGACAGCGAGACGAAGACGTCCGGCATGCGTGAGCGCAGGCGCTCACGGGTCAGCTGCTCGTGACGCGGCTCGCGCCAGGCATGCAGATAGCAGACCGCCACCGATTCGACCCCGGCCTGCTCCAGCGTCGTGATCGCGGTGTCCAGCGCGTCCATGTCCAGCGGCGTGTGCACGCTGCCGTCGGCCTGCAGACGCTCGGTCACACCCAGACGCAGCTCGCGTGGCACCAGCGTTGACGGCCGCGGCAGGCGCAGATCGTATCGTTGCGGCTTCAAACCTTCGCGCATCTCCAGCACGTCGCGATGACCTGCGGTGGTCAGCAGCCCGACCCGCGCGCCCTTCTGCTCGAGTAGCGCGTTGGTGGCGACGGTCATGCCGTGGACGATCCGCTCGGTGCCGGACAGCAGCGTGGCGAGATCCAGATCCAGCTCACGGGCCAGCTTGTGAAGGCCATTGATGACGCCCTTGGACTGGTCCTCGGGCGTGCTGGCCGCTTTGACGAAGGTCACGCGGCCATCGGCATGCGAGGCGACCACGTCGGTGAAGGTGCCGCCGACATCCACGGCGATTCGATACATCAGTCTGCCTCCATCGCGCCGGCCGGCCACCGGCTGATGATGCCGCTGCGCAGGTCGGCCTCGACGGCCTCGGCGTCCCGCTCCCGGGGATCGCCCCAACCGCCACCACCGCCGCTGTGGATCTCGAACACCGTGCCGGGCGGCACCGCAATGCCCTCGCGCTTGCTGGGTAACGCCACCGAGGACTCGCCCGGCGCGCGCATCAGGTAGTGGTGGGTGGCACCGTCCTGCCCGCCTTGAATGCCGCGCGCACCGTGACGTAGACCGTCACCGGCCATGTTCGCGACGCAAGGCGCTTCGGTCTGGATTTCCAGCTCGAGATCGGAGCCGGCGCCGCCGACGAAGCGGCCCGCGCCACCGGAGTCCGGGCGCAGCTCGTGACGGGCGAAGAACAACGGGAATCTGACCTCGGCGACCTCGACGGAGCCGAACTTCAGGCCACCCGCCGAGTGCCACTCGCCAGCGCCGTGCCAGCCGTCGCCGCCCGGTGAGGCGCCGGCGCCGGGCCGTGCATGGAATAGATGCCAGATGAAGTCCCGGCCGGTGCGCGGGTCCACACCCTTGAGCGCGACCCGCAGACGCCGCCCCCAACCGGCCATGGCCCGGTCCGGACAGGCCGGCGCGAGGGCAACGATGATCGCTTCGACGATCTCCTGGGCGCAGTGCGAGGTGGACATGGTCACCGGTGCCCCGGGCCGGGCCCAGACGATGCTGCCCTCGCGGGCGACGATGCTCAGCGGCCGCATCGCGCCGTCGTTCTTCGGCGTGTCCGGATCGCACAGGAAGGCCAGCGCCATGGCCACGCCGGAGCGCATGTTGGCGTACGAGGAGTTCAGGAAGCTGCGCACCTCGTCGTCGGACTCGCTGAGATCGACGGTCAGCGAGGAACCGTCGACCGTCACGGTGGCGCGGATCGTGACGTCCTCGTTGCCGCGTCCGTCGTCGTCGAGCACCGCTTCGCCGTGGTAGGTGCCGTCGCGCCAGGTCTGAATGATGGCGCGCACCTGGGCCTCGGCCGCGTCGAGGATGGCGGTGACCGATTCGGCGACGGTTCGCGCGCCGAACTCGGACACCAAAGCCGCAAGCCGCCGCTCGCCCAGATGCACCGAGCCGATCTGCGCGGCCAGATCGCCCTGGAAGTCGCGTGGATGGCGCACGTTCACGCTCAACATCCGCAGCACGTCCTCGCGGCGCTCGCCGCGGTCGTACAGCCGCAGCGGCGGGACCCGCAGGCCTTCCTGCCAGATCTCGGTGGCGGAAGCGTTGTAGGCGCCATAGGTGGCGCCGCCGATGTCCGAGTGATGGGCGCGGTTGATGGTCCAGAAGGAGAGCACCTCATCGACGAACACCGGCACCAGCGCGGTCAGATCCGGCAGGTGGCTGCCACCGTGGTAGGGATCGTTGAGCAGGAACACGTCACCTGGATGGATGTCGCTGCCGAATGCCTCGCACACCGCGCGCACCGCCGAGGGCAGGGCGCCGACGTGCACCGGGATGTGCTCGGCCTGGGCGACCAGCTCACCCTCGGCGGCGCAGATCGCCATCGAGAAATCGCGGCTGGAATTGAGGATCTGCGAGAAGGAGGTGCGCA
>JAGRHX010001519.1 GCA_020444775.1 Gammaproteobacteria bacterium | reverse complement strand
CGGCACGCGAGGCTCCAGCAAGCAAGCGACCGATGCCTCACGGCGGCACGCAGCGCCGCGCCCCAACGCCGTGGGTGCGGCCTTGGCCGGGCTAGGGAAACTCTGTCGTCGGCCACGTCACGACGCACCATGGGGCCAGAAGTATAGACCGCACCGCGGCAACCTCGCGTGTATGCATTCGGCGAGTTGGCCATGGACTTGCAACGCGGCGGCAGGGCTCCCCCTGACTCCGATCCGGCGCGATCGCAGCAGCTCGGTCAGGGCCGGCCCGAGCACCCGTCGAGGCCGGCGCGGTCAGTCGACCTCGGCGCAAGCCTTCACGATCGCATCCCAGAGTTTGAGACGCGCGTTCAAGGCGGCCAGGGCACCGGTTTCTGCCCGAACGCGCTCCGCGGGCGCGGCCGCGTACAGCCGCTCGAGGAGCGCGCTCGCGTTGTCTCCATGCGCGGCGTCGACCTCGATGTGTCGATCGAGATAGCCAGCGAGCCGGCCGCACGGGATGCCCTTCTCCCGGAGCGAGGCGACCAGTGGGCGGAACATCCGTGGCACCAGGTCTTCGCGACCGTGCATGAACACCGCGGCCCGGACCGCCAGTGGCTCGCTCAGGTACGCCAACGTGGCGGCCGTGAACACGCACGACGCCGTCGGGAATCCGGACTCGCGCATCGCCACTACCGGGTCGGCACCGCGCTGCAGCGCAGCCAGGAACCTGCGCACCGGACCCGTATCCACTCCGAGCTCCACCATCGCCTCCGTGTACCAGACGAAATGGCTCGCGTGGCCCTCACGATAGGTGAGTCGATCGCACTCCTCGTCGAGCACGATTTCGTTCACCAACCGCGCCGCCTCGGGATCCGCGGGTGGGAACCACGGCACCCGAACCGGGGCCAGGTCAGACTGCAAGGACTTCAACAACGACATGAAGTCCCAGACGCAAGCCACGTGGTGGGCCACGAAGACCTTCAGCTTCGCGGTCGAATCGACCACCCGATAGATCGCATGCTCGGCTAGCGCCGTCTTGGCGGCCACCACAGCTGCGGACAGTTGCGAAAAACTCATATGCAGACTCGTCGCAAGGTTGCTCGGGCTGCTATCCCCGGATGGCACGAGTCTATCCGATCGAGGATCTCGTTCGAGCGTGAATCACACTTCGTCGTACAATCGACGGCGCATCCCACGAGCGCACGATCCACGCGATGCCGGACTCTCCCAGACGATTGTCGTCCCACTATGCCGGTGACGGGCTCCTCGCCCGCGTGCTGGATGCCCTCGACTCTCGTTCGGACCCCGGAGTCGTCCCGACGATCGATGACCTGGCGCCACTCGACGAATTCCACTTGTGCGGGGCACAGGCAACTCGAGAACTCATCGATCTGATCGGTGTGGCTGCCGACGCACGCGTACTCGACTTGGGATGCGGTTTCGGCGGGCCCGCCCGGCGGCTGGCACGCGCAACCGGTTGCTCGGTAGTGGGTATCGACTCGAACTGGGGATTCTGCAGGACCGCCACCGAGCTGACGCGGCGCATCGGCCTGACGGATCGCGTGGAGTTCCACCACGGCGATGCGGCCGATCTCGCGGATATCGCGGATATCGCCGGGCGCCCGTTCGATGCGGCGTGGATGATCCACGTTGGCATGAACATTTGCGACAAGGCAAACCTGTTCTCACAAATTGCCACCACCCTTCGACCAGGCGGTGCCTTCGTCGTCTATGACATCCTCTCGGCCGGGCTCGGCGCGCCGACGTATCCG
>JAGRHX010000178.1 GCA_020444775.1 Gammaproteobacteria bacterium | reverse complement strand
GAGGCGCAGCGCATCGAGCAGGCCCGGCAACAGGCTGAGGCCGCCACGCAGCAGGCCGAGTTGCAGCGCCGCGCCGCCGAGGTGGCGCGCCAGCAGGCGGAAGCGGCTCGCCAGCAGGCAGAATCGCAACGCCAGGCCGCGGAGGCCGCCAAGCAACAGGCGGCACAGGACGCCCAGCGCATGCAGGCCCAGCGCGAGGAGGCCGCGCAGGAGACGGCGCGACTCGAAGCCGCCGCGCGGCAGATGGAGGTGGCCAAGCGGGTCGCCGAGCAGGAGCGCCAGAAGGCCTTGGATGAGACGCGCAAGGCCCGCGCCGAGGAGCAACGCATTGCCGAGCGCCGGCGTGTGCAGGCGCAGGCGCGGATCGCCCAGGCCGCGGTCGAGCGCCTGCGGGAAGCCGAGGCACAGCGTGAGAAGGAGGAAGCCGAGCGCCGGCGCAAGGAGGAGGAGCAGGCCCTGGCGCAAGCGATGCGCGAGGAGCAGGCCGCCCTGGACCGACAGCGCCAGGCCCGCCTGGCGCAGATGACGGCCGCCTATCTCGCGCAGCTACAGTCGGCGGTCGAGACCCGTTGGGTCCGCCCCATAGGTGGCAATCGCAGCCTGAAATGCAAACTCAAGGTGACGGTGGATGCGCAGAACCAGGTGGTCAACGCGGAGGTGGTGGAGAGCAGCGGCAGCGAAGCCTTCGACTCTTCGGTGCTGAGCGCGGTCTACAAGGCCTCGCCGTTGCCCAGACCTGGCGATCCGAGCCTGATGCGGCGCACCCTCATCTTTGAATTCGCCCCGAGGGACTGAGCAATCATGAGTGAAAGAACATCGTTCACGGTCTTCGTGCAGGGGCCAGGCAGGTCAGCTCCAATCGCGCGGCGTGCCGCGCGAGCGCTCGGCAGGTGTGTGTCCAGGCTTGCCTGGCCGCTGTTGCTGGCGAGCGGGGTGCTGAGCACGGGCGCGGCGCTGGCGCAGCAGGCCAGCCCGGACGAGAACCCGTTGGTGGTGGTGATCGAGAAGGGTACCGAAGGTGCTGTGCCGATCGCGGTGGTGCCCTTCGGTTGGGCGGGCAATACCCGCGCGCCGCTCGACATGGCCGATGTGATCGGCGCCGATCTGCGTCGCAGCGGCAGATTCGCACCGATCGCCGAGCGCGATCTGCCCGGGCGTCCGACCACCCAGCAGGAGGTGAGTCTGCCTGCCTGGCGGGCGATAGGTGCGAACAACCTGGTCATCGGTCGCATGACGCCCGCCAGCAACGGCTCGGTCAGCGTCGAGTTCCAGTTGCTGGACGCCAACGGTGGCCGGCTGTCCGGACAGCGCTGGGATGTGCCCGCCTCGCAGCTACGATGGCTCGCCCATCACATCAGTGATCTGATCTACGAGAAGCTGTTGGGCGAGCGCGGTGCCTTCAACACGCGCATCGCCTACATCACCGAGCGGCGCACGCCGGAGACGCGTATCTACACCCTGCTGGTGGCCGACAGCGACGGATTCAATCCGCAGGTGGTGCTGCAGCGTCGCACGCCGATCATGTCGCCCACCTGGTCACCAGATGGCCGATATCTGGCCTACGTCTCTTTCGAGGGCGGACGTTCGGGGGTCTACGTGCAGGAGCTGTCCAGCGGCGCGCGCAGCAGGGTCTCCGCGTTCACCGGTCACAATGGCGCGCCGGCCTTTTCGCCCGATGGCAGTCGTCTGGCGCTGTCGCTGTCCAAGGACGGCAACGCGGAGATATACACGTTGGAGCTGTCCAGCAAGCGATTGCGGCGTCTGACCGACAACAGCGCCATCGATACCGAGCCCACCTGGTCGGCGGACGGCCGCTACATCGCCTTCAACTCGGACCGTGGTGGCCGACCGCAGATCTATAGGATCCCGGCAAACGGTGGCGAGGTCGAGCGGCTGACCTTCGAGGGCGCGTACAATGCACGGCCGCAATACTCCCCCGACGGACGGCATCTGGCCTTCGTCCGCGGCGACGATGGGGTATTCCGTATCGGCGTGATGGATCTGGGCAGCGGCCAGTCGCGGATCCTGACCGATTCGTTCCTCGACGAGTCGCCGACCTTCGCACCGAACGGCAGCATGATCCTGTACGCGACGAGTAATCGGCGCAGCTCGGCGCTGGCGGCCGTCTCGGTGGATGGCAATGTGCAGCAGACGTTGGTCGAGCAACGGGTCGCAACGCGTGAGCCGGCGTGGTCTCCATTCCTGGGTAGAAAGTGATCGGATACCGATCGAGACGAGGAATCAGCAAGATGCAAACGATGAAGGTTTCGGTGGGGCGGATTGTGGCGGTGCTGGCGGTGGTGGTGCTGGCCGGCTGTGAAACCGGCTCCGGGGTCAAGGACGAGGGGACGATGGCGCCGGCGGCGGTCGAGGACCGGACAACGGCGGGTGGCCAGGACCTGCAAGGCGGCCAGGGGATAGAGTCCCAGGGGCAGTGGCAGGGCAACCCCATAGACGACCCGAACAGCCTGCTGTCGACCCGGATCATCTATTTCGATTATGACCAGAGCGAGGTGCGGCCGGGTGATCGGGACATCGTCGAGGCGCACGGCGCGTACCTGGCGCAGAACCCGAATGTGCGTGTGGTGTTGGAGGCGCATGCCGACGAGCGTGGCACACGCGAGTACAACATCGCCCTCAGTGAGCGTCGCGGGCGTGCGGTGCGTCAGCTGATGACCCTGCTCGCGGCCAACCCCGGGCAGATCGAGGTGGTCGGCTACGGCGAGGAGCGGCCTGCCGTGCTCGGTTCGGACGAGTCTGCGTGGAGCCAGAACCGACGCGTCGAGATCGTCTACGGCGTTCAATAGCCGCGAAGAGCGTCTCCCCCCGGGGAACTGACTGGCGGAACTGACTGG
>JAGRHX010000177.1 GCA_020444775.1 Gammaproteobacteria bacterium | reverse complement strand
GCAGGTCGAGCACCACCGACCGCTTGTGCTGGTTGGCGAAGCGCCAGCCGAGGTTGTGCTCGGCGTCGCCGGGGTGGCGGTGGTCGAAGCGACCGCGGCGCCGGCCCGGGTCGCCGCCCGGCGGCTCCACCTTGATGACCTCGGCCCCATACTGGGCCAGCAGCATCGCGCAATAGGGGCCGGCGACCCCTTGTGAGAGATCCACCACCCTGAGCCCGGCATAGGGCATGCTATAGCTCATCGAGTCGACTCCGGCAGCCTCGATACGGCAAGCTCGAAACGAGCCGCCGACAGCCGGGTCACTCTCCGCCACAATGCGTGCCAAGATCAAGCCTTGGCCGTATAGCCCGGAAGGCACTACGAGCGAGCGTGGTGCCAGCCCAATCACCAGCCCAGTCACCAGCCAAGCGAGGACGAGCTCATGGACCTAGGGGTCAAAGACAAAGTCGCGATAGTCACCGGCGGCAGCGAAGGCATCGGCCGTGCCGCCGCCACGCGTCTGTCTCAAGAAGGCGCCCGGGTGGCGCTGGTCGCGCGCACGCAATCCGATCTGGACCGGGTCGCGGCCGAGATCGCCGCCGCCACCGGCAACGAGGTGATCGGCATCGGCACCGACGTACGCGACGAGTCGGCGGTCAAGGCGATGGTCGAGCAGGTCGCGAAGCGTTGGGGACGCATCGACATCCTCATCAACAACGCGGGCACCTCTTCGGCCATGAAATTCGAGGAGATGACCGACGAAGTCCTCGACGAGGACTTCACCCTCAAGGTCAAGGGCGCGGTCTACTGCACCCGACATGCCCTGCCCTATCTGAAGAAGACCAAGGGTTGCATCTGCAACACCACCACGCCCGGTGGCAAGGCGCCGGCCCCCGGCAGTCAGCCCACGGCGCTGTCGCGAGCCGCCGGCATCTCGCTGACCAAGGCCTGGTCGAAGGAGTTCGCGGCCGACGGGGTGCGGGTCAACACCGTGTGCGTGGGTCTGTTCAAGAGTCGTCAGCATCGCCGCCGCTGGGAGCGTCGCCAGCAGCAGGAGTCCAGCTACTCGATGGACGATCACTGGCAGTCGCTGGCTGGCCGCGTGCCCATGGGTCGGGTCGGCGAGGCCGAGGAAGCCGGTGACGTCATCGCCTTCTTGTGCTCCGAACGCGCAAGCTACGTGACGGGCACCGCGATCAACGTCGACGGCGGCACGTCGCCAGTGGTCTGAGCCCAGTGGACTGAGCATCGTAACGCGCGCGTGCCCGGCGGCCCCCGGCCTGCCGGGCGCGTGCGCACGCGCCCGGGTTCCACGACAGCTACGCTGTGCAGAACGCGCGGGCGCCGCCCACCAGATTGGCCATGGACTCGCCCGGCTTCGGACCCGTCGACCATGCCTCGGAGGAACAGCGTGCCACACCGCAGCACCCTGCTCGACCTGCTACAGACCTATGCCGGGCTGTACCCGGAAGAACAGCAACGTATAGAGCGGTTTCGCAGCTTCGTCGAACGTTGCCCCGATTGTTTCGAGCGAACACTGCTCGAGGGACATGTCACGGGCTCGGCCTTCATCCTCAGCCGCGACCAGCAACGGCTGCTGCTCACCCATCACCGCAAGCTGAACGCCTGGCTGCAGCCGGGCGGTCATGCCGACGGCGATCCGGACGTGCTCGCGGTCGCGCTACGCGAGGCGCATGAGGAATCCGGTATAGCCGATCTCGCGGTACTGGATCACCAGATCCTCGATATCGACATCCATCGCATTCCGGAACGCGTGGTCAAGAACGACGCTGGCATGGTGATCCGCACCGAGCCTGAGCACCTGCATTACGATGTGCGCTTCGCCCTGCACGCCCATCGTGACGAGACACTGACCGTCAGCGAGGAATCACACGATCTGGCCTGGGTGCCGCTCGACCGGCTCGCCGATCACGACTGTGACGAGTCGATACTGCGCATGGCCGGGAAATGGCAAGGCGCCGACAAGAGACCCGAGCGTGTCCGAGGCTTTAAACGCAAGCCCTGACCGCAGCCCCCCGTGCACACGGCTGCAACGCGCTCTCCCAAGCCACCTCATTCCAGCACCACACGCGGGAAGTAGAACGAGACCACCCAGTTCGGCGTATCGACGATCTCGCTGATACGCAGATCGCCACAGACGCTGCACAGCAGATAGGCATCCACCGCGGCCATGCCGTGACGCGCACCGAGCAGGTCGACCATCGATGAGACCGCCGCACGCGCGCCCTCCATCAGATCGGCGCCTATGCCCGTGGTCACCTCGTAGCCGCTCACATCCAGGTGGCGCGAGACGGGCCCTGACGTGGTGAAACGGGGAAAGGCCAGCTCCGTGCCCTTCACCAGCTCGAAGCGGGCGGCGAGCGCGCAGGGACTCTCGATGGCCGTGCCGCAGACCTCACCATCGCCCTGGGCCGCGTGCGTGTCTCCGACGCTGAACAGCGCGCCCGGCACCTCCACCGGCAGATAGAGGACCGTCCCGGCGGCCAGATCGCGGATGTCCATGTTGCCGCCTACCCGCCGCGGTGGCACCACCGAGTGCAGCCCTGCCTCGGCCGGGGCCAGACCGATGGTCCCGCAAAACGGCTTCAGCGGCACCCGCCCGCCAGGCCCGAACAGCGCTGGTGCGAGCGTCCGCGCGTCGTAGCGCCACAGATGCAGGGCCGGTTCGGGAAATCGATCGGCGAGCAGACCGAAGCCCGGTATGTTCGCGGTCCAACCCCAGCCGGACGGCGTGAAGTCGAGCAGCGTCACCTTCAGCGCGTCACCCGGTTCGGCACCGTCGATGTGAACCGGACCGGTCACCGGATTGATCTTGCCGAAATCCATCGCGGTGATGTCGGCCACCGTGGACTCCGGGCCGAGCTGACCGCCGGAGGCATCCTGTGGGTGGAACTCCACCACATCGCCCGGCGCCACGGTGACGACCGGCGCGTTGTCCCGACTCCAGCCGAGATGCGCCTGGTGCTGATGGATCGTGCAGCGAGCTGGATGCATGGCGTCCCCCGAGGCGTTGACACAGTTGGAGCACCCTAACAGTGGCCGCCGCGGGTCCGCACATGGCGCCGCGCCGCGTCGGCCGCGCTCCGAGGCGTGCTGGATTCAGGCCCGCGGCTTCCGGCAGAATCCTCGTCAATCGAGCACGGCAGGAGGATATGACATGACCCAGAACAGCGCGAAGGCCCTCGATGAGCAGGTCGACGTACTCGTCGTCGGCGCCGGCCTGTCCGGTCTCTACATCCTCTACTGCCTGCGTCAGCGCGGCCTGAAGGCGCGCGCTTTCGAGGCTGGCAGCGGGGTCGGCGGCACCTGGTACTGGAATCGTTATCCGGGCGCCCGGGTCGACGTGGAGAGCACCCAGTACAGCTATCACTTCTCCGATGAGCTGGTCCGAGAGTGGCAGTGGACGGAGAAGTTCGCCGCGCAGCCGGAGCTCCTGCGCTATGTCAACTACGTCGCGGACCGCTTCGATCTGCGTCGGGACATCAAGTTCGACACGCGCGTCACCGCCGCGGTGTTCGACGATGAGTCCAATCTGTGGACCTTGCGCACCGATAAGGGGGACGTCGCCAGGGCCCGGTATTGCATCATGGCAACCGGCAGCCTTTCGATGCCGTACCGGCCACCCTTCCCTGGCCTCGAGGACTTCAAGGGCGATTGGTATCACACCGCGCGCTGGCCGCACGAGGAGGTCGACTTCAGCGGCAAGCGGGTCGGCATCGTCGGCACCGGCTCCACCGGTATTCAGGCGATACCGGTCGTTGCCGCCCAGGCCAGGCATCTGACGGTGTTCCAGCGCACGCCCAACTACACCGCCCCCGCCCGCAACCGCCCGCTCGAGCCGGGTGAGCAGGCCGCCTTCAATGCCCGCCACGGCGAATGGCGGGAAGAGGTCCGGCATACCTTCGCCGCGATGACGGGCTTCGCGCCGCCGACGAAGTACCCTCACGAGGACTCCGCCGAGCAGCGCCGCGCCTATCTCGAGGCGCGCTGGGCCGAAGGCGGCATGCCGCAATCGTTGATCGCGAGCTATCTGGGCGTGCCGGTCGACGAGGATGCCAATCGCGCGGTGGCGGATTTCGTCAGGGACAAGATCCGCGAGATCGTCAAGGATCCGGAGGTCGCGGAGAAGCTCTGCCCGCCCGTCGATCTGCCCATCGGCGCGAAGCGGCCACCCATCGACACCGACTACTACGAGACCTTCAACCGAGACAACGTCACCCTCGTCGACGTGCGTAAGGCGCCGATAGAGCGGCTCACCGCCGATGGCCTTCAAACTACCGAGGGACACTACGAGCTCGACGCCATCATCTTCGCGACCGGCT
>JAGRHX010000176.1 GCA_020444775.1 Gammaproteobacteria bacterium | reverse complement strand
AGGGGCTCGCCCATGCCCATCAGCACCACGTTGCTGATGAGGCGCTCGTCGCGACCGGCGTGCACGCCTCCTGGCGTGCCGTGATTGTCTCGACTCGACTCCAGGGCGCGGCGGGCAAGCCATACCTGGGCGATGATCTCGGCACTGCTCAGATTGCGATTGAATCCCTGTCGCGCAGTCGAGCAGAAGCTGCAGTTGAGCGCACAGCCGACCTGCGAGGAGATGCACAGGGTGCCGCGGTCGTCCTCGGGGATGAATACCGTCTCGATACTGTTGCCACTATCGAGTCGGAACAGCCATTTGCGCGTGCCATCCCTGGAGCGCTGTTCCCGAACGAGCTCCGGCATGCGGATCTCCACCCGTTCGGCCAGTCGCTCGCGGAGTGTCTTGCTCAGATCGGTCATCCGGTCCAGATCGACGACGCCACGCTGGTGGACCCATTTCAGGATCTGGTCGACGCGAAAGCGCTTCTCGCCGAGCGATTCGAACAGCGCGAGCAGGGCGGTGCGATTCATGCCGAGCAGGTTGACGCGGGCCGTCGCTGGATCGGTGATCATAAGCGCGTGTCGATCGCCGATTCTGGGTGCCCCTGTCCCCGCCATGGCCGTGTGCCCGCGCGCACGGTCATCCTCGGGACGCGGTTCGGAGCGTGCGTTCAGTTGCGCGTTCATGCCAGGGATGACCCCAGGGATATCCATCTCGGCCTCGGTTGGGATAGCCGACGTCCGCGGCTCCGTTTGCTGTAGGCGCGAATCAGCGCCTTGCGAGGGCTCGGACCGGCATCGATCCGGCGGCCGGCGGACGCTGTGCATCGTCTGCCGGCCATCGGTCTACGCACGCCGAGGCATGCCGTCGATCAACGGGTGCGCGGACAGATGTCGGTCTGCGGGAAGAAGAAGGCGATCTCCTCGCGAGCGGTCTCGACCGCATCCGAGCCATGCACCGCGTTCTCGGTGATCTCATCGGCGAAGTCGGCGCGAATGGTGCCGGGCGCGGCCTCCTTGGGGTTGGTCGCACCCATCACCTCGCGGTTCCGGGCGACCGCGTCCTCGCCCTCCAGGACCTGCACCATGACCGGCCCCGAGATCATGAAGTCGACCAGCTCACCGAAGAACGGACGTTCCTTGTGCACGGCATAGAAGCGTTCCGCCTGCGCCCGGCTGAGATGCATCATACGCGCCGCGATGATGGTCAGACCCGCTTTCTCGAAGCGGGCATAGATCTCCCCGATGACGTTCTTCGCGACTGCATCCGGCTTGATGATCGAGATCGTACGTTCGATGGCCATGTTCGTTTGAGCTCCGTGGATCCGCAGGGCGCGGCGCGGGCCGGCAACCTGTGAGGGCGGACTGGGTTGAGATGGACGACCGCTTGCGGCGCGCTGACTGACGGGGGGCCATGGCGGCCCACGACCGCTGTCGGCCCACATCCGTTGTCAGCCTTTCGCACGCGGGTCGACGGCAGCGCGCGAGTATACGCGCGCTGCTTGCCATCGTGAAATGAACGTTACCTCGACTGGGTCGCGGGATGACCTGCTCGCGGAACGCGGCCGTTCGGGCTCAGATGCCGAAGCTCTCCCCGCAGCCACACAGGGCCTTGACGTTGGGATTGTGGTAATCGAATCCCTCGTTCAGCCCCTCGTGCTTGAAGTCGATGTGGGTGCCGTCGACCAGTGGCAGGCTCTTGGGATCGACGACCACACGCACGCCATTGCTCTCGAATACCCGATCGTCCTCGCGGGCCTGGTCGGTCAGGTCCACCACATAGGCATACCCGGAGCAGCCGGTGGTCTTGACCGCGAGCCGCAGACCGTAGGCTCCGGGCTTCTTGTCGATGAAGCTGCGTACGCGGGAGGCCGCGTGTTCGCTGAGTGTGATTGCCATGTTCGTTCTGCTCCTCGTACCGGCCCGAGGCCGCAACGCGTCTACGTATGCGGACGTCATCGAGCCGACTGTGTCATCTGGACTCTGCACGTGTCTGTCAGCCGCGCGGATCGGCCGGCGAGACGCCCCGGCGACTGGGGGTGGCAGAATGTCGAGCTGCGGCCAGCACCCCTCAAGGCGTGATCGCGGGGAGCGCGACCTCGGCGCGTCGATCGTCCTGTCGAGCGCTGTGTCGATCGCCCTGTCGCTGGCGGGCCGCGACCTCGCGCACGCTGTGTCGTTCCACCAGTTGCTCGAGATTGATCTCGGCCAGGAAGGCATGGATCTGCTGGCTGAGGTCGTGCCAGAGCTCGTGGGTCAGACAGCGCTCCTCGCCCTGGCAGTTTTGCTGGCCTCCGCAACGAGTGGCGTCCACCATCTCGTCCACGGCGCCGATCACATCGACCACCGCAATCTCGCCCGCCGGGCGTCCCAGCCTGTAGCCGCCGCCCGGCCCGCGCG
>JAGRHX010000175.1 GCA_020444775.1 Gammaproteobacteria bacterium | reverse complement strand
TCGACATGGGGGGCACCAGCACCGATGTGTGCCTGGTCAGCGCGGGCGAGCCGGCCATGCAGAACGAGCGCAGCATCGCGGGTCTGCCGGTGCGCACCCGCGGCATGGACATCCACACGGTCGGCGCCGGCGGCGGCAGTCTCGCCTGGATCGATCCGGCCGGACTGCTCAAGGTCGGGCCCGCCAGCGCTGGTGCCCATCCGGGACCTGCCGCCTACCTGCGAGGCGGCCAGGCGCCGACCGTGACCGATGCCAACTTCGTGCTCGGCCGGCTTGCCGAGGGCGAGCTGCTGGGAGGACGGATGACCTGCTCGCTGGACGCCGCGCGGCGCGCGGTGCAGGGGCTCGCCACGCGTCTCGGTCTGGGCCTCGAGGAGACCGCCGCGGGCATCATCCAGATCGTCAATACCAACATGGTCGGCGCGCTGCGCACGGTCTCGGTGGAACGCGGGCATGACCCGCGTGACTTCGCGTTGCTCGCCTATGGCGGCGCGGGGCCCTTGCACGCGGTCGAGGTCGCCGCGCGGATGGGCATACGGCGGGTGATCGTGCCACCCCGGCCCGGTCTGCTGTCCGCGCTGGGGCTGCTGCAGGCCGACGAGCGTGCCGATTTCAGCGTCACCCGTCTGGTCTGTCTCGGCGATGCGCCCGGTGACCAGGGCGGCGCCGGTTCGACGGCCGCCGCCGTGATCGCGCAGGGTTTTGCCGAGCTGCAGGCACGCGCGCAGGCCTGGATCGATCGCGAGGGTCTGGCACCGGCCGCGGTGCGCTTACAGCCCCGGGTCGACATGCGTTACCTGGGCCAGTCGTTCGAGATCGAGGTGCCACTGGCCAGCGTGCCGGCCGATCAGAGCCTCGAAGGCATCGACCTGCTGGGTCAGGACGGTGGTCTGGTCGAGGCCTTCCACGCTCGTCACGCGGTGCTCAATGGTTACGCCGCGCGCGAGCAGGCGGTGGAGGTGGTGACGCTGCGACTGGCGGCGCTGGCTCCGGCAAAGCTGCTGCGGACGCGGGCGGCGGCCGCGACCGGTGTGGCGGCGGCGGGCCCGGCCGATGGCCTGGCCGATGGCCTGGCCGATGGCCCGGCCGATGTTCCGGTCGTGAGCACGCGTCGACCCGTCTGGTTCGAGGATCACGGTAGCCTGCCGACTCCCGTGCTCGAGCGCGACGCCTTGCGGCCCGGACAGCGGCTGCATGGTCCGGCGGTCCTGGTGCAGATGGACAGTACCACGCTGTTACCACCGGACTGTGAGGCGGAGGTCGATGCCGATGCCAATCTGGTGATCCATCTGCGCCGCTGAACGGTGCATCATTCCTCGGGTAGACCCTGCACGAACTTCACCCATGCAACGGTTCCCCAGCCATCCTGGCCTGATCGAGAGCGCCCGACGATGAGCAAGCAGCCGGTAGACCCGATCACCACCGAGGTGATCACTCGCCATCTCCTCAACACCGCGGAAGAGGCCGGTGTGGTGCTGATGCGCGCCGCCTACTCACCCAACATCAAGGAGCGGCATGACTGCTCGACAGCGATCTTCGATGCGCAAGGCCAGGTGGTGGCCCAGGCTCATCACATCCCAATCCACCTGGGCTCGATGATCGGTGCCATCGAGGCGTTGACCCAGCGACATCCGGTGGATGGCATGCGCCCTGGGGACATGTTCCTGGCCAACGATCCCTACACCGGCGGCGGCTCGCATCTGCCGGATCTCAACATCATCGCCCCGGTGTTCGCGGCCGAGCGGCTGGTCGGCTGGGTCGCCAACATCGCGCATCACGCCGATGTCGGTGGCATGGTCGCCGGCAGCGAAGCCGCGGTCTGCGAGAACATCTATCAGGAGGGGCTGCGACTGCCACCTGTACGGCTGGTCAACGCCGGGCGCGTCCAGCAGGACATCGTCGATATCGTGCTTCTCAACTCCCGGACGCCGCACGAGCGGCTCGGCGATCTGCGTGCCCAGATCGCGGCCAACCAGAGCGCGGTGCGTGGCGTGTTGGATCTGCACCAGCGTTATTCCAGCGAGCGGGTCGAGGCGGCGCTCGAGCATCTGCTCGACCTGACCGAGCAGCGCTTCGAGCGTGCCTTACAGTCGCTGCGCCCCGGCAGCTACACCGCGACCGAGCACCTGAGCGGTGATAGCCCCGGCGAGCTGGCCAGCATCCGGCTGCGTCTGCAGATCGGCGACGGTCGGCTGTGCTTCGACTTCGACGGCACCGACGCGGCACTTCAGAGCGCGCGCAACATCCCCCGCCAGGCGGTGCTCGCGACCTTGTACACGGTGGCCAAGGCGTTGCTCGACCCCGACGTGCCCGCCAACGCCGGATACTTCCGCACCATCGATCTGCGTGCGCCGGCCGGCTCGATCGTCGATCCGCGACCGCCGGCGGCGGTGGGTTGTCGATCGATCTCCTGCGGGGTGCTGTGCGACGCGGTGGTCGATGCGCTGTCCCAGGCCGCGCCGCAGATCGGCATGGCACCCAGCGGCCCGCATCATCTGCTCACCTGGTCGGGGCTGGACCCGCGCAACGACCGCTACTTCGTCAACTACGAGACCGTGGCCGGTGGTCTGGGCGCGCTCAGCGGCGGTGGGCTGCAGACGAGCAACGCCGAGGGCGGCCCCGATTACCGGCTCGACGGCATGGATGCGGTGCGTACCCTGGCGTCGGGCTCGGCGAATCTGCCGATCGAAGCGCTCGAACATGCCTATCCGCTGCGTGTCGAGCGCTATGCCCTGCGCGATGGCTCGGGTGGACATGGTCGGCATCGGGGGGGCAGCGGCATCGTCCGCGACTACCGGGTGCTCGGCGATTCGGTACGGGTCAGCCTCTCGGCCGAACGTCTTACCGAGCCGGCCCGCGGACTCGACGGTGGTGGTGATGCCGCGGTCGGTCGTTTCGTGCTCGACCCTGGTACCGCGGATGAACGCGAGCTGGGCTCGGGCACCCGTGAGCTGGCGCTGCGCGCCGGCGCGCTGCTGCGGGTCGAGACCCCCGGCGGTGCCGGCGTGGGATCGCCGCGCTCACGCGACGCCGCCTCGCTGGCCCGTGACCTGCGCGAGCAACGCCTGAGGGTCGACCAGGCGCGTGAGGTCTACGCGCGTTCAGCCGACGAGCTGCAGGCCTCGACGCCGGCCGCGTCGGCCCCTCATTCCGATCGATAGGAGCGTGTCCGAACCATGACATCGATGAGCGTGGAAGCCTTTCGTGCCTGCTTTCCGGCCACCGCCGAGCTGACCTACATGGACGTCGCCGCGCGCGGTGTGTTGCCGCGTCAGACACGTGAAGCGCTGGGCGAGTATCTGGACATGCGCATGCAAAGCGGCGGTGACAAGCCGGCCATGTTCGAGCGGGTCGAAGCGCTGCGGGCGGGCTACGCGGCGCTCATCGGCGCGGGCGGTGACGAGATCGCCTATGTCAAGAACGTCTCGGAAGGGCTGAACGCGATCATCGCGGCCTATGACTGGCAACCCGGTGACCGCGTCGTGCTCTGTCCGCAGCTCGAGCATCCGAACAACATCTATCCGTGGCGGCACCTGGCCAGACGCCGCGAGGTGTCGCTATCGACGGTCGCCGCCCGCGACGGTGCGCTGGACATCGATGCGATCATAGACGCCATCGACGACCGTACCCGGATGGTGACCGTGTCCAGCGTGACCTTCGCGCCGGGGCTGGTCGCCGACCTACGGCATATTGGTGCCGAGTGTCGCGCGCGTGACGTGCTGTTGCTGGTCGACGGCGTGCAATCGGTGGGGCTGCTCGACACCGACGTCGAGTCCATGCAGGTCGATGCGCTGTCGGTATCGACCCAGAAAGGTCTGCTCGGTCTGTATGGTCTGGGGCTGCTGTACTGTCGCAAGGCCTGGGCGCAACGGCTGCAACCGGCGTATCTCGCGCGCTTCAGCGTCGATCTGGGGCAGGCGCACGAGGCACAGGACGGTGGCGCCGATTTCGAGCTGATGCCCGGCGCACGACGATTCGAGATCGGCAACTACAACTATGCCGGTGTGGTCGCGGCGCAGACCTCGCTGGCGTTGCTGCGGTCGGTCGGCATGGCGCGCGTGGAGAGTCACGTGCGCGACCTCGGGCGAGCCCTGGCCGAGGGGCTGGAAGGCTTGGGCATGCCGCTCATCGGTCCGGCCGGCGGCCCCTTGCGCGGCAGCATCGTCTGCATCGGCCGGCTCGACGCCGGCCAGCACGACGGGGTGGATGATGCGCGGCTGCAATCGCTGTACGAGCACCTGCAGGCGCACGCCGTGCGGCTGTCGATCCGACGCGGCATGCTGCGCTTCTCGCTGCACGCCTACAACGACATGAGCGACGTGGCGAGGGTGCTCGAGCTGGTCGAGAGCTGGCAGCGGCGATCGCCCGGCTGAGGGCGGGGGTCGCTCAGCCGCCGTAGCCCGGTCCCGCGCCGCTAGCCACCGTCTGGCCGCTCTCGACCTCGTGCATCGCGTCTTTCAGATCGGCCAGCCAGCGCTCGACGATCGGCACGTGCACCGCGGTCAGCATGCCCAGATGAATGCACGCGGGCCGCGCGCCGGTGAGGGCGTACCAGCCGCGCGCGCGCAGCGCCGCGGCGAGCGCCAGCGTGTCCAGCCGCTCGGCGCTGAAGGTCAGGATCGGACCCTCGGGCGTGCCGTTGACATGCAGACCCGGCAGCGCGGCGATGCCGGCGGCGAGCGCGTCCCGGGTGCGCATGATGTCGGCGACGATGCGGGTGTAACCCTCCACGCCGAGGTAACGCATCACCGCCCAGGCCGCGGCCACCGCGCCGCCGGGGCGGGTGCCGGCCAGGGTCGGCGCGCTGTAGCGACCGTACGACCAGTCATCGAAGTCATAGATCTGGAAGGCATGCCAGCGCGGATCGGCATACAGCACGGTGGATGCGCCCTTGGCCGCGAAACCGTACTTGTGGGTATCGGCGGACATCGAACGCACGCCCGCCACCGAGAAATCGAAGGCCGGCACCGGATAGCCCAGCCGGCGTACGAAGGGCAGCACATAGCCACCTACGCAGGCATCCACGTGCAGCCACAGATCGTGCCCCAAGGCGAGCGTTGCGAGACCCTCGATGGGATCGACCACACCATGCGGAAAGGTCGGCGCCGAGCCGACCAGGGCCACCGTGTTCGGGCCCACGGCGGCGCGTGTCGCGCTCGTGTCGGCGCGCAGGTCCGGGCCGATGGGCACGCGTGTGACCTGCAGATCGAGCAGATGACCGGCCTTGCTGAAGGCCGGATGCGCGCTGTAGGGCACCAGCACCTCCGGCCGATCGCCGCCACGCCGCTCGGCGCGCGCCCAGTCGCGGATCGACTTCATGGCGAGGAAGATGCTCTCGGTGCCGC
>JAGRHX010000174.1 GCA_020444775.1 Gammaproteobacteria bacterium | reverse complement strand
TCTTCGATGTCGACGGCGTGCTGACCGATGGCCGTATCTACATGCTACCGGACGGTCAGGAGCAGAAGACCTTCCACAGTCGCGACGGGCTGGGGATCCGGCTGTTGCTCAGACACGGCATCGAGGTCGCGGTGATCTCGGGACGCCGCTCGCCGCTGGTCGACGCACGCATGCGCGCCCTCGGTGTCGAGCACGTCTTTCAAGGCAACGACGACAAGCTTCCGGTCTACGAGCAGTTGCTGGCGCGGCTGGGGATCAGCCCGGCCCACAGCGTCTACGTCGGTGACGATCTCATCGACCTGCCGGTGATGGCGCGCGCCGGGCTGGCCATCGCGGTCGCTGATGCTCATCCCGCGGTCCGGGCACAGGCCCACTGGCTGACCAGCAGCCCCGGGGGCCATGGCGCCGGACGGGAATGCTGTGATCTGGTGCTGGCCGCCAAGCAGCTCCTCGATGGCATCGTCGAGGCGTATCGGCTCGGAACGGCAGAGCGACAGCATGCCGCCGCGAGCACCCACGTCCCGGTCGAGCCCGCCCCCAATCCGCCCCGGAGTGGACATTGAGGCGCCTCGCGCCAACCCTGCTGGCCCTGCTGCTGGTCGGTCTGAGCTTCTGGCTGCTCAAGCAGCTGCAGCCCCCGCAGACCGGCGGACAGCGCAGTGTGCCGCATACGCCCGATTACTATATGGAGAACTTCACGACCACGACCATGGACGAGACCGGCAAGCCGCGGCGCTTCCTGCAGGCCGAGTACATGGCGCATTTCTCCGACACCGATACCCACGAGTTCCAACGCCCCTACATGCGCCTGTACCGGGAGGCCGGTACGCCCTGGCACGTGCGCTCGGAACGTGGCTGGGTATCGGCCACCGGCGATGTCATGCTGTTGCTTGGCAAAGTGCACATCTGGCGTAATAGTGCTGACGGCACGCGCGAGATGGATATCCTGACCGAGGACCTGCGGGTCCTGCCGCAGACCGACTACGGTGAGACCGATCGGCCGACGCTGATCACCACCCCGACCAGCGAGACCCGCGGCGTAGGCATGCGCGCGTACCTGGCCGAGAACCGGTTGCAGCTGTTGTCGGACGTCCACACCCACCTGATTCCACGGGACACGGCGCGTGGCCGGGAAGACGCGCCGGCCCCTGCCGTTCGTCCCCCGCAGGATTGATCGTGAGAGCACCATTGAGCACCCAAGGCGACCCGCGCAGCAACAGTCGTGCATCCGGCACGCGTCGATGGCTCCAGACCACGCTGCTCGTCGTGCTGGTCGGACTGGCCAGCGTGCCCGACAGCCGGGCGCTGAAGAGCGACCGGGATCAGGCCATCGACATCGTCGCCGACAGCCTGGAGGCTGACGACCAGAAGAAGCTGACCATCTACCGTGGCGACGTGGTCATCACCCAGGGCACGCTGCGGATCAGTGGTGAGACGGTGATCATCCACTACGACGATCAGAACGAGCTCAGCAAGATGGTCTCGCTCGGCAAGCCGGCGCGCTTCAGACAGCTGCCCGACGGCCAGGAGGACATTGACGGAAACTATCAGCGGGCCAGCGCCGACCGCATGGAGTATTACAAGGACGAGGACCTCATCAAGCTTCTGGGCAACGCCGTCTACGGCGAGGGCAAGACCCGTCTGGAGGCCGACACCATCGAGTACGATTCGCTGAACGGCAAGATGAAGGCCATGTCGGTCAAGCAGAGCGAGGACGCCAAGAGCGAGGACCAGGCCGGCCAGCGCAAGCGGATCCGCCTACGTCTGGCTCCGGGCAAGAAGGAAGGGTCTTGACCAGGCAATCGTCGGCCCTCGCCGCCGCTCGCCAGGCTGCCCGCCACGCCCGCGCATGAGTGTCCTGTCCGCCCGCAACCTCAGCAAACGCTACGGCTCCAGGAACGTCGTTCGCGACGTCAGTCTTGCGGTCAACAGCGGCGAAGTGGTCGGTCTGCTCGGTCCCAACGGTGCCGGTAAGACCACCAGTTTCTACATGATCACAGGGCTCGTCGCCTGTGACAGCGGCAGCGTGCACGTCAACCGCCGCGAGATTACCCGCCAGCCCATCCACGTCCGGGCGCGCTTGGGCTTGGGTTATCTGCCGCAGGAGCCCTCTGTCTTCCGGCGCCTGAGCGTCGCCGACAACATTCTCGCCATCCTCGAAACACGTCCCGGTCTTGCGGCCGTGCATCGTCAGCGGCGGCTGGACTCGTTGCTCCACGAGCTGCACATCGATCACGTCCGAAACACGCTCGGCGAGAGTCTGTCCGGTGGTGAGCGACGCCGTGTGGAGATTGCCAGAGCCCTGGCGGCCGAGCCTCGGTTCATGCTGCTGGACGAGCCCTTCGCCGGTGTAGACCCCATCTCGGTAGACGATATCCAGAGAATAATCAGGTACTTGAGCGAACGCGGCATCGGCATTCTGATCACCGATCACAACGTCAAGGAAACCCTGACCATCTGCAATCGGGCGTATATAGTGAACGAGGGTCAGATCATTGCCGAGGGTACACCGGCCGCGGTCTGCGAGAATCGAACCGTTCGGGAAGTGTATCTGGGCGAGACGTTCAGACTGTGATGCGGCGGCCGATAGGAAGGGTGACAGAGGCCCCGTTCGGCGCCTGGGTGGGGTGAGAGCCCACAATCCGGACACCGCCTCCTCAGACTGTGACCTCAGACAAGGTATGGGCTCGGGAATTGCCTGACAGTGGAAAAGCGCGGTGACAAGCAAATTTCAGGCCGCCATGGCTGCTATGCTTGTCATCAACCAGGGAGGGCGATCGTCGAGCTTGATTGCCCGGTCGCGGCGACACCGTCGCAAGACGGATCCCAGCCGCGACCCGCGTTGATCAGGCTCGCCACGTTCGCGCGAAAGCAGATTCCAATTCCCTGAAGACACATCACCGCACTGAGAAGATCGTTCGAGAAGAACCCCGATGAAACAGTCGCTCCAGCTACGCATCGGACAGCAGCTCGCGATGACGCCGCAGCTGCAACAAGCCATCCGATTACTTCAGCTCTCCACGCTGGAGTTGCAAGCAGAGGTTCAAGAGGCACTCGATTCGAACCTGATGTTGGAGGTCGAGGACGAGATCGAGGTCCGGCCTCCTGCGGAGACCAGCAGCGTGGAGTCAGAATCGACCTCCGAGGTCGAGCCGGTGGACATACCCCAGGAGCTGCCGGTGGACAGCGTCTGGGAGGACATCTACGACAGCACCACGCAAAGCGCAGGCCCGGCCGAGCCGCTCCCCGGAGTCGAGGCGCACCGCAGCGCCGAGTCGTCGCTCTATGAGCACCTGATGGAACAGATCAACCTGCTTCGACTGTCGGAGCAGGATCGCGCCATCGCCACCGCCATCGCCGACGCTATCGATGCCGACGGCTACCTACGCCAGAGCACCCAGGAGCTGAGCGAAAGCCTGGTCGAGCAAGGCGTGGAGGTCGAAGAGGACGAGGTGCACGCCGTGCTCAGCCTGATCCAGAACCTGGATCCCGGCGGGGTGGGCGCCCGCGACCTCGGTGAGTGCCTCGCCATCCAGTTACGGCAGATGGACGAGGACGTGCCGTGGCGCAACGAGGCGCTGGAGCTCGTGTCACGGCATATCGATCTCCTCGGCAGTCGGGATTTCGCGCAGCTGACCCGCCTGCTCGGCATCGAGCGGGACGACCTCAAGGACGTGATGGCGCTGATCCAGACGCTCACGCCTCGCCCCGGCCAGCTGATCGAGACAGAACCACCGGAGTACGTGGTCCCGGACGTCTTCGTGTTCAAGAAGGATGGTGTCTGGCAGGTCGAGTTGAACGCCGACGCCGTCCCCAAGCTGCGCGTCAACGCCAACTACGCGAGCCTCATCCGCCGTGCCGACAGCAGCAGCGACAACGTCACGCTGAAGAGTCATCTGCAGGAAGCACGTTGGTTCATAAAGAGCCTGCGCTCGCGCAGCGAGACACTGCTGAAGGTAGCGACCTGCATCGTCGAACGCCAGCAAGCCTTCCTGGAACACGGCGACGAAGGCATGAAACCGATGGTCCTGCACGACATCGCCGAGGCAGTGCAGATGCACGAGTCGACCATCTCCAGGGTCACCACCAACAAGTACATGCATACGCCACGTGGCATCTACGAGCTGAAGTATTTCTTCTCCAGCCACGTGTTCACCAAGAACGGCGCTGAATGCTCCTCGACCGCGATTCGAGCCCTGCTGAAGAAGCTCATCGATGCCGAGAACCCGCGCAAGCCTCTGAGTGATAGTAAGCTTTCCGACATCCTCTCCGAGCAGGGCATCACCGTCGCGCGCCGCACGGTAGCCAAGTATCGCGAGGCGATGTCCATACCATCGTCTACCGACAGGAAGGCACTGGTATGACGCCGTGCCGCCCGGCATGCGGCCGGGGCGGCTTGTCAGACCTGCTGGAGAGGACTCGGGCAGGGCAAACCGTGGAGGCATTTCATGCAGCTCAACGTCTCTGGTCATCACGTCGACATGTCGGATTCACTGAAGAACTACGTGCAGACGAAACTGGCCCGGCTCGAGCGACATTTCGACAACGTGACCAACGTCAACGTGGTCCTGACCGTGGAGAAGCAGGCCCGCAAGGCCGAGGCCTCGGTCAACGTGAGCGGTGGGCAACTGTTCGCGAACGCGGAAAGCGATGACATGTATGCCGCCATCGATGCGCTTGCTGACAAGCTCGACAGGCAGATTCGCAAGCACAAGGAGAAGCTCTCCGACCATCACCGTGCCGATGGTGGACTGAAGTCCCTGGAGGCCGAATAGGGCGGTGCATCGCACGGATCCGGCGTGCCTGCAGTGCGCGCCATGAGTGTCCGATACAGGCTTCATGGACGGCGTGTCGCCTCTTCGCGAGGCATGCCGCGAGTGGCGCCTTCAATCACGGAACTCGATGCTCGTCAATATGGTACGAAGCCGACGGTGGTGGCAGACTCTGCAGCCCGCGGCCTCGTTCGTCTGTTCGAATCGGACCACGGATGCCGCATGCGGCTGCCCCCCGCCCGAGCACGCCGTGTGCGGATTCGGGCCCTGACACGACTCCGGGGCATGACTCTGGCCAGTGGACCACCGCCGGTTCACAATCGCCGTCGCCGGTACACGATCATGAGAACCCTTTCGAGCATGATCCCGTATCAGAACCCGACAACAGCTGCCCGGCCAACGCCCCCGACGACCTCTACAGTGGGAGTGTGCGTTCGCCGCAATCAGGCAAGCGGGTGATTTCGTGCAAGAATCCGCCTTGAAACAGATCCCCGTCGCCATCAGCATTGGTGACATCCTGACGACGGACCGGATCCGTACCGACGTCAAGGTCTCCAGCAAGAAGAAGGCCCTGGAGATCATCAGCGAGCTGCTCGCGGGCGACGGCGAGCCACTCTCCCCTCGCGCCGTTTCGGAACGACTGGTTGCCCGGGAGCGTCTGGGCTCGACGGCGCTGGGGCATGGCGTTGCCATTCCTCATGGTCGGGTGAGCGGCGCTCCCGAGGCAGTGGCCGCGTTCGTCAAGCTCACCGAGGGGGTCGACTTCGAGTCCCCCGATGGCCAACCGGTGGATCTGATCATCGGTCTGCTGGTCCCGGAGGAGTGCAACGACTGCCACCTCCAGCTTCTGGCACAGCTGGCCGAAGTCTTCAGCCAGACCTCCATTCGTGACGCCCTGCGTTCACAGGTAACACCGGCCGATGTCTGGGAAATCCTCAACCGGGCAGCCATCCACAGCTAGCAGCGCGCACGAACAGCCGCTCTCGCTCAACGATCTGTTCGAGCACCAGGCCAATGCGCTGGGCTTCTCGTGGATAAGCGGCGAGGAGCAGGCCGCGGCGTCGATGAAGCTCGGCAACCTGAGCGCCTTTCCGACCGCCCTGGTCGGGCACATGAATCTCATCCGTCCGAATCGTATCCAGGTGCTCGGCTGCGACGAGGTCGAGTATCTGTCTGGACTGGACGAAACACACCGCGCACGTCTGTTCGGCTTGTTGTTCGCGCAGATGCCCTGTTGCCTGGTGATTGCCGACGACCTGCCAGCCCCCCCCAGCCTGGTCGACGCCGCGCGTGCCAACGGCACGCCGGTGGTGGGCGCGCAGGCGCTCAGTCACATCGTGGTCGGCAGCCTGCTGCAGTATCTGGCGCGTGTCCGTGCCCGCACCACCAGCACCCACGGTGTCTTCATCGAGGTGACCGGCGTCGGCGTGCTACTGACCGGCGCGGCCGGGGTCGGCAAGAGCGAGCTGGCTCTGGAGCTCATCACCCGTGGCCACCGATTGATCGCCGACGACGCGCCACAGTTCACCCGCATCAGCTCCGATTCGGTAGAGGGTAGCTGCCCACCCGCGCTGGCCGATTTCATGGAGGTTCGTGGCCTGGGCATCATCAACGTGCGACGGCTGTTCGGTGACGCGGCGGTCAAGCCTCGACGCAGTCTGCGGCTGGTCATCTCGCTGGAGCATCTGCCCGACCATGGATACGACCCGGAGGAGCGTCTGACCGGCATCCAGCGGACCCGACGGGTGCTGGGCGTGGACATTCCCGAGGTCGCGCTTCCGGTCGCGCCCGGACACAATCTCGCCGTCCTGGTAGAGACCACGGTGCGTAACTTCATTTTAAGAATGAACGGTTACGATCCGGCCGCGGAGTTTTCCAAGCGACACAAGAGCATCATCGAGCAGGAAAGCAGCCGTTCCTCGGCGCCCACCGTGCAACGTATGATGGCGACTTCCCACGACGAGAAGCCGGTCTGAATCATGAGATTGATCGTCATCAGCGGCCTGTCCGGCGCCGGCAAGAGCGTCGCTCTGCACACGCTGGAGGATCTGGGCTTCTACTGCGTCGACAACCTGCCGCTGAGCCTGCTCGCGGCGCTCGCCATCGAGCTGACCGCGAGCGATCATCCGGCCCACCAGAACGTCGCGGTGGTCATCGACGCGCGCAATCCGGGAGCGGCCTTCGACTACTTCGACGAGACCCTGGACCGCATCGCGGCGTTGGGGGTGGAGGTCGAGGTCCTGTATTTCGACGCGGACGACGAGACCCTGCTCAAACGCTTCTCCGAGACCCGGCGACGTCATCCGCTGACCGTGGACGATGACACCTCGCTCAGCGAGGCGGTCAACAACGAGCGGGAGCTGCTCGGCGCGGTTCGCAATCGTGCAACGATGTGCATCGACACCACGCGAACCCACTACCACCAGCTGCGCGAGCTGGTCCGCAACCATGCGCTGCAGCAAGCCGATCTCGGTCTGTCGCTGTTGTTCGAGTCGTTCGGCTTCAAGAACGGTCCGCCGCGAGAGGCCGATCTGATGTTCGACGTTCGCTGCCTGCCCAATCCGCACTGGCAGCCCGAGCTGCGGGCGCTGACCGGACGGGACTCCGGTGTCGTCGAGTTCCTCGAGGCCAGCGATCTGGCACAGGAGATGTTTGCCTCGCTGTGCACGTTCCTGGAGCCCTGGCTACCACGCTTCGAGGCCGAGAACCGAGCCTATCTGACCATCGCGCTGGGTTGCACCGGCGGCCGACATCGCTCGGTGTATCTTGCGGAGAAGCTGACCCGGCACTTTCGTGCCCGTGGCAACCGGGTGCTGGTCAGACACCGCGAGCTCGCCAGCTAGCCCCGTCCGGACGCGCGACACGAATCCATCCCGGGCTCGATCAGGGGCACTCGGCGCGGCACAGGTCCGCATCGGGCCACGCCGGATAGCGGCTCCTGTTCAGGCCGTGCCGGTTCCGGCGGCGGAGCCCGGTGAGGTCGGCCAGGCCTTGAGCACGGCCTGCACCAGGGTTGCGAGCGGGATGGCGAAGAACACACCCCAGAACCCCCAGAGCCCGCCGAAAATCAAGATGGCGACGATGATCGCTATCGGATGCAGATTGACGACCTCGGAGAACATCAGCGGCACCAGCACGTTGCCATCGATGATCTGGATGACGAAGTAGGCGCCGACGACCCACCAGAAGTCCGGTGTGATGCCGAACTGGAAGTAGGCGATGATGACTATCGGGAAGGTGACCACGGTCGCGCCGATGTAGGGGATGATCACCGACAGACCGTTCAACACCGCGAGCAGCAGGGAGAAATCCAGCTTCATGCTGAGAAAGGTCACGTAGGTCACGGTGCCGATGATGATGATCTCGGTCACCTTGCCCCGCACGTAGTTACCAATCTGCAGATTCACGTCCATCCACACCTGGCTCACCAGCTCGCGATCCGCGGGCAGATAGGCGTTCAGCCATCTCAGCAGACGCACCTTGTCCTTGAGGAAGAAAAACACCAGGAGCGGCATCAGCACCAGGTAGACGAGCACGGTGATCACGCTCAGCACCGAGGCCACCGAGATCGACAGGACTTCCTGACCGAAGGCAATTGCCTCGATGCGGATCGCGGTGATGATGTCCTGCACCTGCTCGGTGGTGACCAGGTCCGGGTAGCGCTGCGGCAGTGCGAGCAGCAGCCCCTGGCCCTGGGCGATCATCTCCGGCAGCTGCCTGAGCAACTGCGCGGTCTGCTGCGAGAGGACCGGCAGCACACCGAAGCACAAGAAGCCGACACTGGCCATGAACAAGGAGAAGACCACGATCACCGCGATCACGCGTGGGACACGCAGCGCCGTGAGGTGCTGCACCGGGCTCTCCAGCAGATAGGCAATCACCACGCTGGCCAGCACCGGCGCCAGCATGCCGCCGGCCACGTAGACGACCAGGAACCCGGCCAGCAATACGATTGCCAGGCCGACCACTTGGGGATCGGTGAAATGGCGGCCCCACCAGTCTTTGATGAAATTCAGCATATCCGCTCGCGCTGCAATCCACTCGTTCGGGCCGACGGCACCGGCGTCAGGGCCGCCACGGAAAGTGGGGCTGAGGACAGGAGTCCCATGTCTTCAGCGAATGCGCTCGAGGCGTTGGCTGGCCAACCCTGCCGCGGTCGTGCCCGGATAGGTCGCGACCAGGGCCTCGAGGATGCTACGCGCCTGTTCGGCCTGCCCCTTCTCGTCATGGATGTAGCCCATCTTGAGCATCGCGTGCGGAAGCTTTTGAGAGTCCGGAAATCGTGACCGCAGAGCCTCGAACGCGGACATCGCCTGGTCGAGCCTGCCAAGCGCGTAGTACGACTCGCCCAGCCAATACTGCGCGTTGTCCGTGAACGCCCCTTGGGGATGGCGCTCGACGAACGACTCCAGGGCCTGTGCGGCACGGGCATAGCGTCTTTGCTTGACGTGCTCGAAGGCTTCCGCGTATTCGTCCTGCTCCGCCATGGGATCGGCGGCCGCCGCGGACCGCGCGGGCGACGCTTCGCCGGTGCCGGAAGTGGGAGGGCTGTCGCTCGCGGCGCCC
>JAGRHX010000173.1 GCA_020444775.1 Gammaproteobacteria bacterium | reverse complement strand
CGCCGTTGATGATGCGGCTGGTGTCATAGAGGATGAAGCCGCTCATCAGCAGGATGACGACCGCCGAGATGGCCAGCGACAAGGCCGGGATGCCGAGGAAGATGTTCGCCAGCGCCATGCACAGCACCAACAAGAACCCGACCATCAGGAAACCGCCCATGAAGCTGAAGTCGCGCCGGGTCATCAGCGCGTAGCCGGACAGTCCCAGGAAGATCACCCCAGTGCCGCCGAGCGCGGTGCCGACCACCTGGGTGCCGTTTGGCAATGCGGCATAGGCCGACAGAATCGGCCCGAGGCCGAAGCCGAGCAATCCGGTGATGGCGAACACCACGCCGATTCCGGCCGCCGATTCCGCGACCCGTGGCAGCACCAGCCAGCTCAGCAGCATGGCGCCGCCAATGCAGATCAGATAGGTCATCGGCGGCATCATCAGCATGGTCGAGATCCATGCCGTGAGCGCGCTGAACAACAGTGTCAGCGACAGGAGGGAATAGGTATTACGCAGCATCTTGCTGCGTACGGCAGATAGCGCTTCTGCGCGTGTCGATGCGATGGACGGCTCGAAGCTAGCCATGAATGGTTATCCTCCAAATTCAAGGTATTGGGGGTGCGACGCCCCGTGAGGTCAATATTAAGCGGTTGCGGACTCAGTTCAATGGCGGTTAACGAGCGGTCATACCGGTCATTGAATCGCGCCATTCGGCGCGTGCCGCAGCAAGGCGCCGGGCCGCTTTTTCGCTCACGGCGCTAAGTGACTGATATCTTGTGTCTATTCTCCGCTGATTCAAGTTGTGTCAAAGGCATGACGAACGTCGTCCGCGTAACATTCGGGACAGCCTGATATCCAAGTCGAGAAATACATCGAATCGATGCCGCAATTCGGCTCGATTCACGGCCTCTCAAGCATTCCGATGAAGCCGGGCGCGGCTGCCGGCATACTGTGCGGCACGTGGCCCCGAGACATCGCGGCGGCCGACGCTTCCTACCGGTTCGCGTGACCGCGACTCGATTCAATCAGGTGTCGGACGACCGACCGCTGCATCGGCCAGACTGCCGCTGCCAGCGCAATCTTCACTCTCAACCAGCAAGTACCGCCAATGAGCTCCAGCCAAGCGACCCAGCCAAGCGGCATCCCCAGCCTCACGCTCCGAGATGGCCGTGCCACCGTCTGCCTCAACCGGCCGGCCCAGCACAACCGCCTGGAACCCGCCGATCTCGAGGCGTTGATCTCGATCTTCGACCAGGCCGATACCGATGACTCGATCCGGGTGCTGGTGCTGACCGCGACCGGTCGGAGCTTTTCGTCCGGTTTTCACCTGGGCGCGCTCGCCGAGCGCAGTCAGAGCGGTTCCAGCAATCATGACGCCAATGCCTTCGAGCGCACGGTCGACCGGCTGGAGAGCCTGCGTGTGCCGACCATCGCCGCCCTCAATGGTGGGGTCTACGGTGGCGCGACCGACCTGGCGCTGGCCTGCGATTTCCGGCTCGGTGTCCAGGACATGCGTATGTTCATGCCCGCGGCCCGTCTCGGCATCGTCTACTACCAGAGCGGCTTGCGTCGCTACGTGTCGCGGCTCGGGTTGAACAATGCGAAGAAGCTGTTCCTGACCGCGCAGCCGGCGCAGGCCGAGGAACTGCTACGGATGGGCTATCTGGACGAGGTGTTGCCCGCGGACGGTCTGATGACGCGGGTCGACGAGCTTGCCGCGCAGCTCGCGGGCAACGCGCCGCTTGCGGTGGCCGCGATCAAGAAATCGCTGAACGACCTCGCCGCCGGTCGTCTGGACCCGGCCGAGCACGAGGCGGCGCGGCGTCTGTGCGCGGCCTCCGAGGACCACAAGGAAGGTCTGCGGGCCTGGGCCGAGAAGCGTGCGCCGGTGTTCGAGGGGCGTTGAACGGCCCGTGCTTTTCCGGCCCGTGATTCGTCCCTCACCACACGAGTACTGCGCATGAGCACAGAGTTGTACCACTGTTCGATTGCCGACCTGGGCCGGCAGATTGCCAATCGGGAGCTGTCACCGGTCGACCTCACCGAGAGCTTTCTACATCGCATCGAGGCGCTGGACCCGTTTCTGGATGCGTTCATCACCCTGACCGCGGAGCGCGCCCTGGAGCAGGCGCGGGTCCTGGAGGACGAGCTGGTGCGTAGCGGGCCCCGCGGCCCGCTGCACGGCATACCGTTCGGTCTCAAGGACATCTACTGCACGCGCGGCATCCTCACCACCGCCCATTCCAAGACCCTCATCGACCACGTGCCGAGCGAGGACGCGACCACGGTCGCCTTGCTCCACCAGGCCGGTGGTGTGCTGCTGGGCAAGCTCGCGACCCACGAGTTCGCGCATGGCGGGCCGTCCTTCGACCTGCCCTGGCCGCCAGCGCGCAATCCCTGGGATCTCGGCCGTTTCACGGGGGGCTCGTCTTCCGGCTCCGGCGCGGCTGTGGCTGCCGGCATGCTGCCGCTGGCGATGGGCTCGGACACCGGCGGATCGATCAGGAACCCCGCGGCACTGTGTGGCCTGGTCGGGCACAAGCCCACCTACGGTTGGGTGAGCCGCCACGGCATCATCACCAACAGCTACAGCTACGATCACGCGGGCCCCTTGACCTGGTGCGTGGAGGACGCGGCCATCGCGCTGAACACGTTGGTCGCCCACGATCCGCGGGATCCAGCGTCCAGCTCGCGCAGCGCCGCGGATTTTCGCGCCGCCCTGGGCGGCGATCTGAGGGGCATCAGGA
Source organism: Gammaproteobacteria bacterium (assembly GCA_020444775.1). The sequence goes on along the minus strand of JAGRHX010000173.1, from coordinate 2,762 downwards.
TTGGTGTGATCCGACACTATCTGGACGAGGTCGGCGCCAGCGACGAGGTCCGACAGGCCTTCGAGCAGGCCGTTGGCGTGTTCGAGGGGTTGGGAGCCGAGGTCTTCGACATCGAGCTGAGCAGCAGCAAGCGCTACCAGGACATCAAGGTCGTTGCAGCCGAGACCGAGCTGCTCTCGGTGCACGGCGATGTGTTGCGCGCACGTCCCTCCGATTTCGGCGAGGACTTTCTCGGTCGTGTGCTGCCTGCCTGTCTGTTGAGCGCGGACGACTATCTGCAGGCGATTCGTGAGCGCCGTCGGGTCAACGAGGAGATGCGTGCGGTGTACGCGCGTTGCGATGTCATGTTGACCATCGGACCGGGGCCCGCCGGTCCGTTGTCGGCCTGGCGGACCATCGATTTCTGGCGCAAGGGATCGGTGACGGCACCGTTCAACGTGACCGGTGGTCCGGCCCTGGTGCAGTGCATGGGCTATACCCGGAGCGGGCTGCCGATGTCCCTGCAGCTTGCCGCGGCGCCGTTCCAGGACGGCACGGTGCTGAAGGTCGCGCATGCCTACGAGCAGGCGACGCCGTGGCGTGGCACGCGCCCACCCCTGGAGGGCACGGCGCTGGACAAGCCCGACCTGCCGACGGTGCCGGAGCCTGCCGCTGACGAGCTGACCGGCACGCAGCGCGATCGGGTGCGGATGTGCGTCAAGGCCGCCGGTCTGAGCCTCGACGAGCGTCAGTTCCAGATGGTCTGCGCCGCGGCGCCGTATGTCTGGCAGATGGTCGAAACGGTACGTAGTCCACGCCATTGGCGCGAGGAGCCGGCGCACGTGTACCTGCCTTGAGAGGTCGTGATGACCCGGGATGCGACCCCACACCTGATGTGTCGCGAGCAGAGGTGAGAGCATGAGTGAGTTCCTGCGCAGCGCCTGTCCGCACGATTGTCCCAGCGCCTGTGCGCTCGAGGTCGAGCGTTTGTCGGACACTCGTATCGGTCGGGTGCGAGGCAGTCGTCACTACAGTTACACCGACGGCGCGGTCTGCGCCAAGGTTGCCCGCTATGCCGAGCGCATCCATCACCCGGACCGGCTCAGCCAGCCGCTGCGGCGCAGTGGACCGAAGGGCGGTGGACCCAAGGGCAGTGGACAATTCATGCCGGTGACCTGGGACCAGGCCCTGGACGAGATCGCCGAGGCCTTCACACGTTCGACCCAGCGCTTCGGCGCTGAGTCGGTCTGGCCCTATCATTCCGGCGGCACCATGGGTGTGGTCCAGCGCTGGGGGCTGGACCGGCTGCGCCACGTGATGGGTTATTCTGGGGAGAAGACCACCATCTGCACAGGCGCCGCCGACCCTGGCTGGCGGGCTGGCGTCGGCCGCATGATCGGAACCGACCCGCGTGAGATCGCCGACGCCGACCTGGTGGTGGTGTGGGGCGGCAATCCGGTCTCCACCCAGGTCAACCTGATGCGGCACATCCAGCGCGCCCGCCGCGAGCGTGGCGCCAGGCTGGTGGTCGTCGATTGCTATCGCACGCCCACCGTCGAGAAGGCCGACGTGCCGGTAATCGTCCGCCCCGGCAGCGACGGTGCGCTGGCCTGCGCCATGATGTGCGTGATGCTCGAAGAAGGGCTGGCAGATCGGCCGTACCTTACGCGCTTCACTGATTTCGACGAGCGCGTCGAGCGGCACCTTCGTAGCCGCACGCCGGCCTGGGCGGCGTCCATCACCGGGCTGACCGAGTCGAGCATCATCGAGCTCGCGCGTTTATACGGGTCGACGCCGCGTGCCTACCTGCGTCTGGGCTTTGGCTTCACCCGCTCGCGTAACGGCGCCAGCAACATGCATGCGGTCTCGGCGCTGCCGGCGGTCAGTGGTGCCTGGCAACACCGTGGTGGTGGTGCCCTGTTCATGAACATGGACAGCCTCAAGTTGGATACCACGTTTGCCCACGGTCTGGATGCGCGCGATCCAAACGTACGGGTGCTCGACCAGCCGCGCATCGGCTCGGTGCTGAACAACGATCCCCAGGCCCTGCAGGGCGGACCACCGGTGACCGCCATGCTGATCCAGAACGCCAACTCCGCCGAGGTGGCGCCGGACAGCAAACTGGTCCGCAAGGGGCTGACCCGTCCGGATCTGTTCCTGGCCGTGCACGAGCAGTTCATGACCGCCACCGCGGAATGCGCGGATATCGTGCTGCCGGCGGCGATGTCCTTCGAGTACGACGACATCTACTACGGTTTCGGGCACACCGCCATCACCTACGGGCCGCGTCTCATCGAACCGTACGCGCAGTCTCGCAGCAACCACGACGTGGTCTGCGCGCTGGCGCGGCGACTCGGCGCCAACCATCCAGCCTTCGAGATGAGCGCGACGGCGCTCATCGATCGCACCCTGCGTGACTCCGGGCTGGGTGGTATCGAGGCCATCGAGGCCGATGGCTTCCTGGAACGTGGCCCATCCTTCGAAGGCGGGCATTTCCTGGACGGCTTTCCGACGCCGAACGGGCGCTTCCGTTTCAAGCCGGACTGGGCCGAGCTGGGTCCCTACGCCAAGGGCATGCCGGATCTGCCCGACCATTGGGCGGTCACGGAGGAGAGTAGCGAGGCGCTGCCATTTCGGCTGATCACGCCACCGGCGCGGATGTTCCTCAACACCAGCTTCACCGAGACCGACAGCGCCCGCGCCCACGAGAAGCAGCCCCGGGTGCTGGTACATCCCGATGACGTCGCCCGTCTCGGTCTGGCCGACGGCGACCGGGTGCGGCT
>JAGRHX010000172.1 GCA_020444775.1 Gammaproteobacteria bacterium | reverse complement strand
GAACGGCATCTTCGTCGCCATCACCGTCAGGAACTGCACGTTGGCGTCGAGCGGCAGCGAGGCCATGTACAGCACGGAACTCGCGACGTGCGCGACGTCCATGCGCGGCTCGGCGCGGATCGAGCCGTCGGCCTGCGGCACGCCGTCCTTCATCCGCTCGGTCATCTCGGTGGCGGCGTTGCCGATGTCGATCTGTCCGCAGGCGATGTTGAACGGACGGCCGTCCAGCGCCAGGGTTTTGGTCAGGCCCGTGACGGCGTGTTTGGTCGTGGTGTAGGGCGCGGAGCTAGGTCTTGGCGTTTGGGCCGAGACCGAGCCGTTGTTGATGATGCGTCCGCCCTGCGGATCTTGTGCCTTCATCATTTTCCAGGCGGCTTGCGCGCAGAGGAAAGTGCCGGTCAGGTTGATGCCCACGACCGCGTTCCAATCTTCGAACGTGATGTCTTCGAAAGGGCCCTTTGGCCCGCTGATGCCCGCATTGTTGAACAGTACGTCCAGGCGGCCGAACGCACTTTTTGTCTCGGCGAACAGTGCGTCCACCGCAGCCGGTTGGCTTACGTCGGTGGAGACGATCAGTGATTGACCGCCTCCGGCCAGCGAGACCGTCTCCTCCATTTCGGGGATGCGCCGCCCGGCCAGGGCGACCGCGTATCCGCTCTTAAGGAAGGTGATCGCGACCTCCCGGCCGATCCCGCTGCCCGCCCCCGTGACGACGGCGACCTTTGACTTTGCCATATCCGTTTGCCCCCCTAGACGCTGTTCCGGAGAAAGTGCACTAAAGTGTGCCGACAGCATATAGGATAACGGCATGAATAAGCCGCCGGACAAGAAAGGATCCGCCCAGGGTTTGGGCCGAGGTCTCACCAATTACGGCGATGCCGGATTCAGCCTTTATCTCCGTCGCGCGTTCGCCCGGTCCATGGGTTACAGCCGCGAGATGCTCGACAAGCCCATTGTCGGCATCTGCCAGTCCGCCAGCGGATTCAACAGCTGCCATCGAGACATGCCCGCCCTGGTCGAGGCCGTGAAGCGCGGTGTTTTGGCCGCGGGCGCGCTACCCATCGACTTCCCGACGATCTCCCTCGGCGAGACCTATCTATCTCCCACCAGCCTCAAGTACCGCAATCTCATGTCGATGGACGTGGAGGAGATGGTCCGGGCCCAGCCGATGGACGCGGTGGTGCTGATCGGCGGCTGTGACAAGACCGTCCCGGCGCTGCTGATGGGCGCGGCCTCGGCCGGTGTTCCGGCGATCGTCGAGGTCACCGGGCCGATGCTGGTCGGTCATCATCGCGAGACACGGGTCGGCGCCTGCACCGATTGCCGGCGCTACTGGGCCGCCTACAGGGCCGGCCAGGTCGACGGTGACGAGATCACCGAGGTCAACGACGAGCTGGTGCCCAGCTATGGCAGCTGTGGGGTGATGGGCACCGCCAGCACCATGGCGATCATCGCCGAGGCGCTGGGCATGATGCTGCCGGGTGGCGCCTGCATCCCGGCGGTGATGGCCGATCGCATGCGGCACGCCGAGGCCACCGGTCATGCCGCGGTCGCGCTGGCCGCGCGTGGCACCACCCCGGATCAGATCATGACCGCGGATGCGTTCGAGAACGCCATGCGTCTGCTGCACGCGGTCGGCGGCTCGACCAACGGCATCGTGCATCTGACCGCAATCGCCGGTCGGCTCGGCATCAAGCTGGATCTGCAGCGCTTCGACGAGATCGGCCGCGACACCCCGGTGCTGGTCGACCTGAAGCCGACCGGTGAGAACTACATGCAGGACCTCAACGACGCGGGCGGTCTGGCGCCGGTGTTTCGCGAGCTGCGTGGATCACTCAGGCTCGACGCGCCGAGCGTCAATGGTCGGACCCTGGGCGAGAACATCGACACCCTGCCGCCGGCCTATCCACAGAGCATCGTGCGCAGCAGTGACGACCCGATCGGCGCGGCGGGGACCATGACCGTGCTACATGGCAGCCTCGCGCCGGACAGCGCCATCATCAAGCACGCCGCGGCCTCGGCCGGGCTGTTGCAGCATCGCGGCCGAGCGGTGGTGTTCGAGGACATGGAGGACCTGGCCGCGCGGATCGACGATCCCGAGCTGGACGTCGAGCCGGACGACATCCTGGTGCTGAAGAACGCCGGCCCCATCGGTGCACCGGGTATGCCCGAGTCCGGTTACCTGCCGATCCCCAAGAAACTCGGCGCGCGCGGCGTCAAGGACATGGTGCGGATATCGGATGCGCGCATGAGCGGCACGGCATTCGGCACCATCGTTCTGCACATCTGTCCGGAGTCGGCGCTGGGCGGACCGCTGGCACTGGTGCGCAACGGCGACCTTATCGAGCTGGACGTGAAGGGACGTCGCATCGACCTGCTGGTCGACGAGCAGGAGCTGGCACGACGTCGCGCCGGATGGCAGCCCCCGCAGCGCCCGGCAATCGCCGAGCGCGGTTACTGGAAGCTGCACTTCGACGAGGTGCAGCAGGCCAATCTGGGTGCCGACCTGCAGCGGCTACGCCATCCGAGCACGGACGGCACCGACTGAGATCGAAGCGTCTACCGGGTTCGAAGGTTCGACGGCCGGGCTGGCCCGGGGCCGACCCGGTGACGCCCCTGGGGCGTCACCGACAGCCAGCCGATCATGCCGGTGGCGCTCAGTCGATGGCGTCGGCGATCGCCTTGCCCAGCTCGACGGTGGTCGCTTGCCCGCCCAGGTCCGGAGTACGCACCGAACGCTCCTTCAGGATCCGCTCGATGGCCCGGACGATGGCGTCGGCCGCGTCCTGATGGCCCAGATGTTCGAGCATCATCGCCGAAGACCAGATCTGACCGATGGGGTTGGCGATGCCCTTGCCCGCGATGTCGGGCGCGGAACCGTGCACCGGCTCGTACAGCGCCTTGCGCTTGCCGGTCGTCGCATCGGGCGCGCCGAGCGAGGCCGACGGCAGCATGCCGAGCGAACC
>JAGRHX010001518.1 GCA_020444775.1 Gammaproteobacteria bacterium | reverse complement strand
CATCGGCAAGATCGGCATACCGGACTCGATCCTCAACAAACCGGGCGCTCACACGCCGGAGGAGTCGGTGATCATGCGCAGTCATGCGCGCATCGGCTCCCAGCTTCTCGGCAGCTCGCGACGCCCGCTGCTGCAGCTGGCCTCGCGCATCTGCCTGGAACACCATGAGAACTGGGACGGCTCCGGCTACCCGAACGGGCTTCGTGGCGACGACATCAGCCTTGAGGGTCGGATCGTCGCGGTTGCCGATGTTTTCGATGCGCTTGGCAGCTCGCGCTGCTACAAGGATCCGTGGACCCTGGTCAGTATCCGCCGCTTTTTCAGCGATCAGAGCGGCCGCAAGTTCGATCCGGAGCTGGTGAACCTGCTGTTCGATGGCTGGGACGAAGCGCAGACCCTGCGTGAGCGTTTTCCGGACGACTGATCGCAATCATTCGGTGGCTGTCCGCGGCGCGGGCGCCGACTCGCCGGCCGACGCCTCCACAAGCATCGGAATGCGGATGCTGAAGCGGGTGCCGCGATCCGGCGCTGTCTCGCACTCGATACTGCCACCCATTCCCTGCACCACGAGGTTGTAGACGATGTGCAATCCCAGACCTGACCCACCCTGCCCGCGCCGAGTGGTGAAGAAGGGCTCGAAGATGTGCCGACGCACCTCTTCGGTCATACCGCAACCGTCGTCCGAGTATTCCAGCCACCAGTGGTCATCGACGCGCCGTACCACGATCCGGATCCGTCCGTCATTGCGCCTGGCAAAACCGTGGATCAGGGAGTTCATCACCAGATTGACAATGATCTGGTAGATCGCGCCGGGGTGGGTCAGCACCACCAGGCCCGACTCCACGTCCTTCTCCACGCGTTGCGGGTGGCGCTTCAGCGTTGGCTGCAGGGAAAGAAGAACCTCGTCGAGGTAGGCACTCACATCGATGCGGCGCGGTGCTTCGCTGGCCTGATCGACAGCAACCTGCTTGAAGCTCCTGATCATGCGATCGGCCCGCTGAAGATTGCGGAGAACGATACCGCTGCCATCCACCAGGGTCGCCCGAAACGCCGCAAAGTCTGCCGCAGCCACCTCGCCCGATTCGAGCTTGTGGGCGAACTCCCGCGCCTGTTGCTCCAGATGCGAGGCCGCAGTAACACCAACGCCCAGCGGCGTATTCACTTCGTGAGCGACGCCAGCTACCAGACTGCCCAGCGCTGCCAGCTTTTCCGATTCAACGAGCTGGTGCTGGGTCAGCTTGAGCTGCTCGATGGTGCTCACCAGCTCCTTGTTGACCGACTGCAGATCGGCCGTACGCTGCTCGACGCGCCGCTCCAGCTCCTGATTGATGCGCTGCAGCGTCTGCTCGTACGCCCGAAGTTCGGTGATGTCCTCGGTGATGCCGGCCATGCGCTGCGGCCGTCCGGCGCTGTCGTGCTGAACGCTGCGGCCACGAGTCCGGACCCAGCACCAGTCCGGCCCGACATCAATGGCAAGCCGATAGCTGCAGTCGAACTCCTCGCTATTGCCACGCAGATGGCGCCGGAGCCGGTCAACGAACGTGGCACGGTCCTCGGGGTGGATGCGCGCCCGAAACTCGTTGAAAGGCAGTGATTCGCGTTCGCGCCGGGTACCGGGGTGACGCAATGGATTGACCCTTACCAGCCGCCTGACGCGCAGGTCTGCATCCCAGAATTCATCGCCCGTACCCCATAGGGCCAGCTTGAGCCGTTCTTCGCTCTCGGCCAGGTCCGCCTGAGCCCGCGCACGCTCCGCGCTGCGCTGTCGCCGATTCCAGCCGACCCAGGCAAACGGCAGCAGCACTGCCAGAACAAACGCTGTCCGCGCCCAGTTGCTTTGCCACCACAGCGGCGCCAGATGCACGTCCAGCACGCGCTCTGGTCCGTAGTCCTGACCCGGATAGCGAGCGCGAAGGTGCAGCTCGTAGCTTCCGGGCGACAGGTGCGGATAGCCGGCATTGCGCTGACGAGGCGTTGCATCGATCCA
>JAGRHX010001517.1 GCA_020444775.1 Gammaproteobacteria bacterium | reverse complement strand
GGACGCCGCCCTGGGCGAGGCCGTTCGCGTGCCCGCAGACGGCATCCGCCGTGACCCCGGGGCGCATTACATCCTGCACGCCGACCGGCCTGGGCGCCTTGCGGGTGTGCGATGCAGCGACACCTTGCGGCCCCATCTTTTCATGCTCGACGTCTTCAAGCAACCTGGTGACGAGATCTCGCCGTATGCCGGCTCGCACACGACGATCGGAGTCGCACTGATGGCGTTTCACGTTGCCAGCGAGCGTGACCAGTTGATGGACAACATCGATGACCACATCCGTATCGAGTGCCGCGATTGATGGCGGCTGGTGCCGTGCGCACCAGTCTCGTCGGCGCGATCCCGTTAACCGCTATCGCCCGTCCTCGCCTTATTGAATCCGTGACACGCTGGACCACCGACCCGTCGCGACCTCAATGAACTTGACGCTGACACGCCCGCCCCATAGCTTCGCGGTGTTCCTCCCGATGGGACGGCCGATGGATTCCGTGGCCATTTGCTCCCGCGCTCCAGATTCCAAATTGCCGTGAACGTTACCTACGAAGCACTGGAACGTGCGTCCCATTCGCACGGGGACGGCTTCTGGCTTCTCGACAGAACAATCGTTCGTGCGAACCTGCGTTGCTTCCTAGAGGCGTTCCGCTGGGCCGGTTGGCGGGACGTTTCGCTCGGTTGGTCCTTTAAGACGTGCTGGATTCCACAGGTCGTGCAGGTGGCGCTGGAGGAGGGCGCGTTTCCCGAAGTCGTCTCTCGGCATGAGGTCGAACTGGCGCTGGCGATGGGTGCCGCCGGCCATCAGCTGATCTTCAATGGGCCGCTGAAGTCGAGCGAAGATTTGGAGCGAGTGCACTCCCTTGGAGGCGTTGTTCACCTCGACGCGGCACACGAAGTCGACGCCGCGCTGCAGATCGCATCCGCGAATCCGGGTCGCCTGCATCGGGTCGGCCTGCGCGCCAACATCGATCTCGGCCTGCCTGATCGGGGTCGTTTTGGCCTGGACGCGGAGGCCGGCGAGCTCCAGCGCGAAGCCCCTCGCCTCCGGCGCGCGACGAATATCCACATCGAGGGCCTGCATGTCCACATTTCGGGCGCCAGGCGACCCGAGCAATTCGAGGCGCGTGCCCGCAAGCTGATCGGGCTGGCCGACGAGATCGGCGGAGGCGTGCGGTACCTGGACCTCGGTGGCGGCTTCGCCGGGACCGTGCCCGCAGCCCTTCGTAGTCAAATGGCGGTCCCACCCGCAACGGTAGCTGAGTACGCCCGGGCCATCGTGGGCGCGATGCGGGAGCGCTGGCCCAGCGGGGATGGGCCCACGCTCATCCTGGAGCCGGGGATGGCGCTGGTGGCAGACGCGATGACGTTCGCTGCACGAGTCGGATCGGTCAAGTCTATCGGCGCGAAGCGACATGCCATCGTGGGGGCATCCGTCTACACCGTGAAGCCGACGCTTCACACTCTGGATATGCCCTTCACCGTGTTCCGCCCGCCGCATCGGCGCGCGGAACAGTTGCCCACAGTAGTAAGTGGCTACACCTGCATGGAGATTGACGTCTTATCTCGCGCCAACCTTGAGCGGCTCGACATCGG
>JAGRHX010000171.1 GCA_020444775.1 Gammaproteobacteria bacterium | reverse complement strand
GCGAACTCCCGTGGCACCGGGCGCCACATGCCATGCACCATGCCCAGCACCTCGTAGCACTGCGGCACGGTGCGCACCAGCACCCGCACGGCGCGCACGTCGAAGACCTGCTCGAAGGGTACGCCCTTACGTTGCATCTTCTTCCAGATGCTGTAGATATGCTTGGGTCTACCGGTGATCTGCGCATCGATGCCGGCCGTGCGGCAGGCGTCGCCGAGTCGCTGGGTCACCGCGGCGACGAAGGCCTCGCGGGCCTGCCGCTTCTCGGCGAGGCTGCGGGCGATGGTCCGATAGGCATCCGGCTCGAGGTAGCGAAGACACAGGTCCTCGAGTTCCCATTTGAGCTGCCAGATGCCCAGTCGGTTGGCGAGCGGCGCGTGCACCAGATGGGTTTCCAGCGCCACGCCCCGGCGAGCCGCCTCGGGCTCCTGCGCCAGCCCACGCATCCGCGCCAGGCGCCGTGCGAGAACCACCATCAGGGCTCTGACATCGTCGGCGAGCCCCAGCAGCATGCGCCGCAGCGGCTCCACTGACTGTTCACTGACATCACGGGTGCTGGTCGCCGAGATCTCCCGGATCAAGGCCACGTGGCGCAGCAGCTCGGCGACAGGATCACCGAACAACTGAGCGATACGCTGTGCATCGTAGTCGGAGCGGGCCGGTAGATTGGAGAGCAGCGCGGCCACCAGCGACTGGGTGTCGAGCTTCAGACCATCGAGGATGTCGGCGGTGAGAACCACCGAACGCAGCTGACCGGCCGCCGCCTCGGTTCCCTCGGCGAGCGCCACGCCGGTCACCGCTTCCACGGCCTCGCGCAGCATGTCGAGCTCCGACGCGCTGCGATTCGCGGCCAACCGTGACAGCCACTGCTCGATCTGCGGCTCGCTCAGAACGCCGTTGGACGGAATGGCATGAGTGACGGTAACCATCTTCGCTTCGTGTCGTCCCTTCAGAAAGCCCTGCACGAACGGGTCCATGCAGAGGTTGCTCCAGTCCGGACCCACCAATTACGCCGGTCGGTGGCGCAGGTGGATCAGCTCAGCGCCGCTTTCCAGAAGGCGACCATCTCCGCGTCGAAGGCCGCGGCATCGCCGTCGCGACTACCGATGTTGGCGCCCTTGACGCCGTACCCGGCCTTCAGTCCGTAGACCATCAGATCCCGATCCACCAGGGTCGGATCGGGTCGCTGCTGCAGCGGATGAATGAAGGCCCCATCGTCGGCGATGTAGGCGGTCGGCGTGCCCGGCGCGACCGAGGCATCTTCGATCCGGGTTATCGGCGTACCCCGGTCGAAGCTGTGCGCCGCGCCGTCGAACAAACGCATGCTGGCGTGACCACCGGCAAGCCTTATCGCCTGCACGTGCCCCTGCACCTGCTGCGGCAGGCACCATTCGTCGCGATCACCCATCAGCACGCGCACGCGGGTGTCACCCACCCGCGGATCCTGGAACTGGTGACCACACCAGGGATAGGCCGCCAACACCGCGGCGAGTCGCGTTCGCGCGCCGAGCACCGGTTCCACCATCCGCCGGGTCGCTGCCATCAGCACCGCGGAGCCGCCACGGCTGTGGCCCTGCGCGCCGATCCGCGCGGCATCCAGACGTTCGTCAGCGGCCAGCACCTTCAGCGTGGCCAACACGTCATATGCGCTGGCCGCGAAAGAATACAAGGTCTGATTGCTGTCCGTGGAGCTGACCGAGCGCGGACCGAAGGGATCCAGCACGAACGCCGCGACACCCAGCTCGGTCAGGGTCTGCGCGTGGCGCAGATGCGAGTCGGCGATACCCAGGCTGCCCGGCACCACGATCACGCAGGCTACCGGCGTCGTCGCGGGCGCCGCGGGTAGGAACAGCTTGCCGTCGATTGCGGTCGCCTGCATCCGCTGCGGCTCGCTGATGACTTGATGGTAGTTGCGCGGTGACGCACTCGGAATGTCGACGTTCTCGCCGCGAACGCCGTTGTCGAACTGCACGACCCGATCACGAAACCGCGTTTGCATCCCCGAGCCTCCGTTGATTGTCCCCAGCGCCGCTGGATTGCCGATCCAGACACAATTGTATCTCCATCGACGAGCTCATCGCCGCGACTCGGTCCGCGAGCCGCTATCGCTGCCTGCGCGACTGCTTTTCAGGGGCTCAGGATGCTGCTCTGCATCAACTTTGCGGATCGAGCAAAGATACTTTGTCGAACAACCCCTTATTAATTGGTCGGAGCGGCCGTATTGTGCACTGCAATGTAAAACAATCGACCATGAGACGGCGTACGGCCGTCAGGAGTGCACGAAATGGCAGTGGCCGCCCAATCCATGTCCGAACGGCTCGAAGCCACCGGTTCCACGCAACGCATCGAGCAGGTCAACGAGCAGG
>JAGRHX010001516.1 GCA_020444775.1 Gammaproteobacteria bacterium | reverse complement strand
GATCAACAACCCGCTGGGCGGCATGTTCAACGCCATCGATGCGCTTAAACGCTATGGCACACGCGAGGACGTGAGGACCACGTCGATCCGGCTCCTGGAGCAGGGGTTGGCGGGCATCCGCGACCTGGTGCGCTCGACACTCACCACCTACCGGCTGGAGCAGCGGCCTCGTGATCTGACTGCGACCGACCTTGATGACCTGAGGTTGCTGGTGAAGCCCGAGGCGCGGCACCGCAAGCTGCTGCTGAAATGGGACATAGGCCTTGACGGTTCGGTGCCGGTGCCGGCAGTGCCGGTGCGCGACGCTGTGCTTAACCTGCTGCTTAATGCCTGCCACAGCAGTGCCGAGGGTGGTGAGGTAGGGCTCGCATGCCGGATCGCTGAGAATCACTTCATTGCCGAGGTCACCGACAATGGACCGGGTCTGCCATCGCACCTGCGCGAATATCTGGAACGCCAAGGTGCCGGTGCCGCACCCCTCGATCGCCGGTCGGGTCTTGGCCTATGGATCGTCAAGCGCCATTGTGATGAAATGGGAGCGAGCATCGTCGTGCCGCGCAACGCAGCGGACGGTACGGCGATACGGCTGACGGTGCCGCTCCGGGGAGAGATCGAGCGTGCTGCTTGAAGGACGAAAAGTCGGCTTGGTGGAGGACGATCCCGTGATGGGCGAGTCGCTGGCCCAATCCCTGTCGCTCGAAGGCGGTGAGGTGGTGTGGTGGACGTCCGGCGAGGAGGCCTACCGGGCTCTGAAAACCGGGGCACCGGACGCGGTGATTTGCGACATCCGGCTGCCAGACATGGGCGGACAGGATCTGTTTCGCCGGCTGGCGGCGGCGACGCCTCTGCCGCCCTTCCTATTTGTGACCGCCTACGGCGATATCGATCAGGCCGTGTCCCTCATGCGCGAGGGCGCCGCCGACTATGTGACGAAACCCTTCGACGTCGGCCTCGTCATCGAGCGTGTGCGCACGCTGATCCAGCGCTCGACGGCCGCACAGGCAGCTGGCGCGCTCGGAGTCTCGGCGCAGATGCAAGAGGTCGAAACCAGTCTCAGGAGGGTCTGCGATCTCACCAGTCCGCTGCTGCTGACGGGTGAGACGGGGGTTGGCAAGGAGGTATGCGCGCGGCTTCTCCATACGATTTCCAGCCGCTCCAAGGAGCCCTTCGTCACCGTCAATTGCGCGGCGATCCCGCAGAGCATCATCGAACAGGAATTGTTCGGCTTCCGCGGCTCCGGCCATCAAGCGTTTCATCGAGGGTTTGCCGAGCGCGCCCGAGGCGGCGTACTGTTTCTCGATGAAGTGGGTGAACTCCCCGTGGCGGTGCAGGCGAAGCTTCTACGGCTGGTCGAGACCCGCGAGTACCACCGCCTTGGAGGTGAACAGCCCGTCATCTTTCATGGGCGCATCGTGTGTGCCACCCACAACGACCTGCAGCAACTCATCCGTGCTGGCCGCTTCCGGGAGGATTTCTTCTACCGCATCTCAGGTATGACCATCGACATACCGGCGTTGCGGCATCGGTCGGATGACATTCCCTGGCTCCTCGATCTCTATGCTGAACGATTCCGGGCCGGTAGTGCTCCGCAAAAGCGGGCCGTCAGCGACCTCACCGTCGAAGCTGCGCT
>JAGRHX010000170.1 GCA_020444775.1 Gammaproteobacteria bacterium | reverse complement strand
GCCAGGCTCGAGGACGAGCTGGACGCCATCTCGCGTGGCGAGCTCGACTGGGTGCCGCTGATGAAGGATTTCTGGCGGCCGTTCAAGGAGCGCGTGGACGAGAAGGATGCCAACGTCAGTCGCCGTGACGTCGCCAAGGCCAGAGAGCTGGGCATCGATCCCAAGAGTGGCCGGATAGTGTCCGTGCGAATGGGGCGTTACGGGCCATTCGTTCAGATGGGCATGGCCGAGGACGAGGAGAAGCCGAAGTTCGCCAGCCTGCGTCCCGGACAGAGCATGCACGAGATCACGCTGGAGGAGGCGCTGTCGCTGTTCAACCTGCCGCGTGATCTGGGCGAGACCGCCCTGGGCGAGCCGATGATGGTCGCAATCGGTCGGTTCGGCCCGTACGTGAAGTTTGGTAGCAAATATGCCTCGCTCGGCAAGGAGGACGACCCTTACACCATCAGCCGTGAGCGTGCGCTGGAGCTGGTCGAGGCCAAGCGCAAGGCTGATGCCGAGCGCGAGATCCAGATCTTCGAAGACGCCGGGATCAAGGTGCTGAACGGTCGCTACGGACCGTACGTGACGGACGGCAAGAAGAACGCGAAGGTCCCCAAGGAACGGGATCCAAAATCCCTTACGCTGGAGGAGTGCCAGACCATCCTCAAGGAGGCGCCGGCCAAGGGCGCCCGTCGTGGTGGTGCGCGCAAGTCTGCGACGGGCCGGACGACGTCCCGAAAGGCGTCCTGACAACCGTTACCGCGGTGACCGCGTTGCCCACGATCGCCGGTCCTCCGAAATCGCATTGCCTGGCGGGTGTGGGCCATACACCTACGGTGGGCTGGTGGCTGGGTCGGGCGGCGTGGATTCTGGCGCGCGGTGGGGTCATTGCACATGCGACCGAGGGCGTCTTCGGATTGGCCTGCGATGCCCGCAACGACGCCGCGGTCGAACGAGTGCTGGCGATCAAGCGGCGCGACGCACGCAAGGGACTGCTGCTCATTGCACACGACTTCGCGACCATTCGGGATTGGCTTCGGGCGCCTGCCGACGAGTTTGCGCAGCTGTTGAGCGTGGACGGTCCGACCACGACGTGGGTCGTGCCGGCGGCCGCGCAGGTGTCGTCCCGTATCACCGGAGGTCGTGACACGCTCGGCGTGCGCATAACCCGACATCCGCAGGCCGCCGCCTTGTGCCGGCGTATCGGCGCACCGTTGATCTCGACCAGTGCAAATCTCAGCGGCCAGGCACCGGCCCTGACCGCAGTCCAGGCACGTCTTCGCCTGGGGCGCCGGGTCGATTGGGTGGTGCCCGGTCGCATCCTGCATGGGGCTGGTCCAAGCATCATCCGTGATGCCCGTAGCGGCGTAGTGTTGCGTGGCGCCGGTGGCGACACACCGCGACAGCCGGTCGGAGCTGCCTCGCCACCATGTCCGGTGGACCCCCGGTCATCCCCGGGGCAACTCCAGGGCAACCCACTCAATCCATCTATCATGGATTCTCGAGCATGACGTACGTTGGCTCGCAACACAGCTCATCATGTCGACTCGATGCTGTCCGGGAGTCGTTTCAATCGCTGCAGAGCGAGCTCTGCAGTGCGTTGGAGTCGCTCGACGGCCAGGCCGACTTCGGACGCGACGAATGGACTCGCGAAGAGGGTGGAGGTGGCGTGAGCAGGGTGATGAGTGAGGGGGCTGTCTTCGAGCGTGGCGGCGTGAACTACTCGCTGGTGCGCGGCGCTCGCTTGCCGGCCGCAGCCTCCGCGCGTCGCCCCGAGCTGGCGGGGCGGGCGTTCGCCGCGCTCGGCGTGTCGCTGGTCATGCATCCGCGTAGTCCGCACGTGCCGACCTCGCACTTCAACGTGCGTTACTTCCAGGCCAGCGCCCCTGGAGAACCGACCGTGTGGTGGTTCGGTGGCGGATTCGACCTGACACCCTTCTACCCTCGACACGAGGACGTGCTGCATTGGCATGCCGTCAGCGCGCGAATCTGCGCTCCGTTCGGCGCCGGCGTCTACGAGCGCTTCAAGCGCTGGTGCGATGAATACTTCTACCTCCCACATCGTGGCGAGACGCGGGGCGTGGGCGGGCTGTTCTTCGATGACCTGAACGAGTGGGGCTTCGAGCGCTGCTTCGAATTCGTCAAGTCGGTCGGCCATGGCTATCTGCAGGCCTATGTGCCAATCGTGCAGCGCCGCACCGACCAGCCCTTCAGCGAGCGGGAGCGCGCCTTCCAGCTCTATCGCCGCGGCCGATACGTGGAGTTCAACCTGCTATTCGACCGCGGTACGCTGTTTGGCATCCAATCGGGTGGACGAACCGAGTCGATTTTGATGTCGATGCCGCCGATGGCACGCTGGGAGTATGCCTTCGAGCCTGAGCCAGACAGCCCCGAGGCGGTGCTGTACACGGACTATCTGAGACCGCGAGACTGGCTGGGCGAGTAGCCGAGGGCGCCGGCGGGCTGGTTCGAGCCGGGCACGCGAGTGCGCCGGTGTGCCCTGAGCACTGTTGACACGAAACACACGGCTACGCACAATTCACCGCTTGTCCCGGAGGGGTACCGAAGTGGTCAAACGGGACGGACTGTAAATTCGTTGGCTCAGCCTTCGCAGGTTCAAATCCTGCCCCCTCCACCATTTCAGGCTTGCGGGCGTAGTTCAATGGCAGAACCTCAGCCTTCCAAGCTGATG
>JAGRHX010001515.1 GCA_020444775.1 Gammaproteobacteria bacterium | reverse complement strand
GCGCGAATGGCACCGGCAGCCCTCGCCGAAGCGCTCCGGCGCGAATGGCGGAGCGCGGGGATCATCATGGGCGACGCCATCACCGGCGCCGCGCGCTTCGCCGACGGCAAGGGCCGTGGCGGGGACTTTGGGGATATTTGAGGCGTCAAGCCCGTTTACGCACCACCGTGTCGCCCATGACCAGCAGGTCTATGACGCCCGCATCCAACGCCGCCAGCGCCTCGGAAGGCTGACATACGATCGGTTCCTCGTGGTTGTTGAACGAAGTATTCACCACCATCGGAATGCCAGACAGACGATAATAAGCCGAAATAAGCGCGTGATAGCGCGGCGCGGTTTCCTTGCGGACAAGCTGCGGCCGTGCCGTCGCATCGACGTGGCTGACAGCCTGGATGCGCTCCACCCATTCCGGGCGGACATCAAATGTGATCGTCATAAATTCGGCGGCATGCGTCAGTTGGTCGAGTTGGATATCAAAGCAGTCTTGTGCGTGCTCGATTAAGCATGACGGCGCAAACGGCATGAACTCGGTCCGCGACAAGCGCTTGTTCAGGACATCGTTCAACTTGCGTTCTGTCGGACGGGCGAGGATGGACCGGTTGCCCAGAGCCCGCGGACCATATTCCATCCGACCTTGATACCATCCAACGATAAGGCCGGCATGGATATCGGCGGCGACCTGTTCAATCAAGTCGGACGGGTGCTGCACATCAAGGTTTGTGCGCCCCTCCAATACCTCGGCAATCGCCCCAGAATCGTAGGACGGGCCAAGATAGACATCCTGCGTTCTACCTCTTTCCGGCTCCTGCCCACGTCTCGCGGCGATGACCTGGGCGGCTCCGATGGCATTGCCGCCATCTCCCATGTTCGGGAACACAAACACGGAAGTCACGCCTGGCAAGGCGGCGATACGCTGGTTCAGCTTCACATTCGCGAACACGCCGCCATTCAGGACGAGATCGGTCTTACCAGTCCGCCGCATCCATTCCGCGACAAAGGCACACGCCTGTTTTTCGAGGAATGCCTGAACGCTGGCCGCCTGATCTTCCGCGCTGAGATGCGCAATCAGAGCGGCGATCGTCCGCGGCTTCGGCGCGTAGGCCGTCTTTGCGCCGGGTAGGACCTGCGACAGCAATGACCGTCCGAGATCCGACATCTGGCGCCGGTAGACCGGAATTCCGTCTTCCATTCGGACGCAGGACGACAGGATGGGTTCGCCCTCATCGGGGCTGCCATAGGCTGCCAGCCCCGTGATCTTACCTTCATGGCGGGAGATTTTAAATCCGAGTTGCCGCGTGATCGCGGAATATATGTTGCCGAGCGAGTCCTTCTGATCGATGGCCGCCAGACGGACGATTTCATTTTTCCTGACGACGCTTACGCTACCGGAAAGATGATCACCCTCCCCATCCAGCGTGACGATTAGGGGATCACCCGGTTCCGACGCGTACCACGCCGCCGCAGCATGGCTGAGATGGTGATCGACAAACTCGACCTTTGGATCAAAACCGTGTTTGGCAGCCGCCTCACAGACCACTTCAGCGAGTCGTTTGCGCACATCGTCGGCGCTTTTCATCCCCCGAAAAAGCGGCTTGTCGATCCTGAAGCCTTCGGGTTCTTCCTGGTTCTGGATATCGTAATAGAGCTTGTCGCGCGTATACTCGAACTCAAGCCCACGGTTGGTACCGACGTGAAAGACGTTCTGTGCCACAGCGAT
>JAGRHX010001514.1 GCA_020444775.1 Gammaproteobacteria bacterium | reverse complement strand
CGCGGTGAAGGATATCCGCCAGGAGATTGCCTCGATGAACAACCACGGCGTGCGCCGTATCCGCGAAGGCGATCTCGATGCCGCGATCAGCATCTTCGGACAGGCCGCCGACGCGATGCCGGGGAACACCACCATCAACCTGAACGCCGCGCGCGCCATGATCCTGAAGATGGAGAGGCACGGTCTCGACAAGGCGATGTCGCTGCAGGTACGCGATTACATCGCCCAGATCAAGCGGCTGGCGCCGGACGACCACCGGCTGCACTGGGTGACCGAACACTTCCAGAAACTGGTACTGGGCTCATGACCGAGAAATCCGAACTGGCTTTTGCCGACGTGCTCGCGGCATCGGTACACGACATCAAGAACTCGATCGCGATGACCATGTCGACGCTCGATGCGCTGCTGGATGACCCCGGCACCCAGGTCGCCGATCGCGACAAGCTGCACCACGTGCAGCTCGAGGCGCGACGGGCAAACCACAACCTGGTCCAGCTGCTGGCCCTGTACAAGCTGAACAAGGGCCAGCTGGCCGCCAACATCGTCGAGAACAGCGTCGAGGAGTTCATCGAGGAACTCAAAGCCGAAAACGGGCCACTGGCCAGCGCCATGGGTATCGAGCTGGACTGCCACTGTGACGACATGCTGATGGCGTACTTCGACGAGAATCTCGTGCGCGGCGTCATCAACAGCACCGTCGGCAACGCGAAACGCTACACCCGGCAACGAATCCTGCTGAGTGCCGTCGAAGAAGACGGCTACGTCGTGTTCCGTGTCGAGGACGACGGCGCCGGGTACCCGCCCGCCATGCTCGAATCATCGACCGCCGAGGACATCGCCAGCGACTTCAAGAACGGCCGCACCCAGCTCGGCCTGGTCTTCGCCGCCGAGATCGCACAGATTCACCGCGCCGGCGACCGGCACGGTTTCATCCACCTGCGCAACGGTCATACGCTGCCGGGCGGCTGCTTCGAGCTGTGGCTGCCCTGACCCGAAGTCGCATAAACCGAGTCGACGAGGCGCATCGTCTCGATCGCGTCCGCAGGCGGCACCGGGTTGTCGCCTTTTCCCAAGACATGGGCGACGAAGGCTGACAGCAGGGCCGGTACCGTCGGTGCCGGGGGCACTTCGAGCACACGACGCTCGCCACCGTGCGTGACGCGCAGCGTGCGCTGCACGTAGTCGGCCTCCAGCGCACCGTCGTCGAACAGCAGCTGGTAGCGCATCTGGCGCGACGCCGACACCTTGCTCCCGGCCACGAGCCCCTGCACCCGCCGCCCCGACGCCAGCGGCGACGCCAACGCTAGCAGGCCCAGCGCGTGGTCCTCGTTGCGCTGGTAACGGACCCTGTCGAGGTGGCTGTGCAGTACCTCGGTCGCGGTGGCCCGGGTCACGACGCGCAACGCGTCCAGCGTATGCACCAGGGTCTGGATGACGACACCGCCGCAGGCCGCCTCGGGATCGTCCTCCCAGGCGAGGCCACGGGGCTCGAGCCGCTGCTGGAAATCGAACGCAACCAGCGAACCGAATTCGGGCGCGCGCGCAAACAACTCCCGGGTCAGCGGGTCGAAGCGGACGGTCTG
>JAGRHX010001513.1 GCA_020444775.1 Gammaproteobacteria bacterium | reverse complement strand
GGCACGATGTAGACCTGGTACTCGACGTAACTTTCGTAGGGCTCGATGACGGCAACACCAAACACGTTCTGAAAACCGGCGGCGAACACCAGCAGCCAGAGCGCCGGTCGAACCAGCGCCGACAGCAACCGGCCCCGCTGCTGGACGAACTTGCCGACCTCGCGACCCGAGACCGCGACCAGCGCCTGCATGGCATGCCCGGCTCTCAACCGCCGCTCCCCTTGTCGCAGTTGACCTCGCGCTCATCGAGACCGAGCGTATCGAGGTTGTTGTCGCGGTGGAGGAAGCCGGTCAGCGGCGCGCGCGCGACAACGGCATTACCCGTAGTCAGGAACACCGGCTGGCGCAACTGGTGACTCCAGGGCCGGACGTTCAGCGGATACCCCTTGAAACCGTCGAGTACCAGCTGATCGCCGAACAGGTAATCACGGATGGTGGCCGGATCGGTTTTGCCGGTGCGCAACACCGATTCGACCACCAGCTTGACGGCGGCCCAGGCCGACCAGTCGTGGCCTCGCATCAGGTGGCCCGTCTTCTTCAGCACGCGCCGATTCAGCTGCGGGGCGCCGTGGCGCTCCCAGGCCCAGTGCCACCAGTCGGCCACAAGACCCGCCGACCCGACCACGGGACGCGGACGCTGCACTTGGTACGGTACATCGCGGGCGAACTCCCCCTCGGCGTCGAGGACGACGACGACATCGTGGTCCGGGCCGTTGGTCAGCAGGGCCACGTTGTTGCCCTCGCGCTGGCGCGGGTCCTTGCCGAGCACGAACGGCCTCTCGGCGACGATCTTCAGGCCAAAGCGCTTCGCCGTACGTCCGAACGATTCCCGCAGGTTCTTGTCCTGCTCACCCGGACCGGTCAACAGGAACACCTTGCGCCACTTGCGGCTGACCAGGTACTGCGCGAGCGCGTCGTACAGCATCGCGTGGCTCGGCGCGACGTGGACCAGGTTGCTGCTGCAGGACCGTCGCAGATTGTCAGCCAGCGCCGTCAGGTTGAACAGCACGAGATCGCTGCCGGCCACGTGCGCCGCAGCATCGGCAACGAGGTCGTCGGGCAGGTCGAGCAGCACGAACCGGACGCCACCCGAGGCCAGGCGGTCGAGCTCGGTGGCCACTTGTCCCCGCGCATCCAGCTCGACACGCTCGAAGGCCAGCTTGGCGCCGGCCTGCTGCAGGGCGAAACGTCCTTCCCGTGCAGCCACCTGTGCGGCCTCGAACGGCCGGTCCAGCGGGTGCAACGGCAAGCGCAGCTCGAGATGCCCTTCGTCGTAACGTGGATCGTCTGCGAGCTCGATGTACCCGAGCGTCAGCGCCGTCGCCGGCATCGCGAAGGCCATGCCGACCAGCATCGCCAGCAAGCGCGGCAGCCGCATGACGATCCGGGCACCGTAACTACTCATAGACAACCACGCTGTGCGGCACCCGGCCGACCGGCGCCGACCGCTGTACGCGACGCTTGGCGACGTCGATCACGGAAAGATCATCACTCTTGCCGTTGGTGACGTAGAGCAGGCTTTCCGCGCGGTTCAGCGCCAGGCCCCAGGGGCGGCGGCCGACCAGGATATAGTCCTCGACCGCGGCGCTGGCGACATCGACGACGGCGACATGGTTGGCGCCACCGAGCGTGACATAGGCGGTCTTCCCGGCCTTGTCCATGACCAGCCCGACCGGGGTCACGTCCTCTGCGCGAAATCCTTTCGGTGCGAAGCGGATCTCCCCGACCACCTGGTTGCCTGCCGTGTCGATGATCGAGACAGAACCGCCTATCTCGTTGGTCACCCACAGGCGGCTGCCATCGGGCGTGAGCGCAAAGCGCCGGGGCCGGTTGCCGACCACGATGTTGGCGACGAGTTCGTTACTCGTGACGTCGACGACATGCACCATGTTGGCGACTTCCGACGTGACATAGACGCGCTTGCCGTTCGGGTCGGCCATGACCCCTTCCGGCTCTTCGCCGACCTCGATCTCGG